>DATANR010000412.1:0-2102 GCA_036266155.1 Gemmataceae bacterium
TACAAAGAGCATGGCCGCACCCCGTCGTCGGAGTGCGGCCAGGAGAGCTTCAGTTCGCTCCCATCTCTTTGAGCAGATTATCAATCGCCCTGTCCAGAGCCGCATCACCTGGTGAGCCGGCCCAGCGATGGCGGATCACGCCCTTGGCATCAATGATGCAAAGCGTCGGCCATCCTTCGAGCTGCCAGGGTTGCGCGAGCGCGCGGCCATTCCAGAATGAGCGCCAGGTAATGCGCTCCTCTTGCATTCTGTCCTTGAGCCTGTCGCGATCGTCGTCGCTGTTCACGCCGATCAGGGCAAAGGGCTTACCTTCCAAACGCTGCACGAGCGACCGCTCGTGGCCGTACATGGCACGGCAGGGCGGTCACCAATCGCCCCAGAAATCGAGAAGGACAACCTTGCCCCGGTAGTCAGACAGTTTGAACGGCTGCCCGTCGATATCCTCGCCGCTGATATCGCGTGCGGTATTGCCAACTTGCACGCCGGTCGCGCCGTTGCCGGCCTTGGCGCCCGCGTTCGGGTTGCCCTGCGGCTGACCGACGGGATTGTTCCCGCCCGGAGCACGCGGGTTCTTTTGATTGGCGGCGAGGGCGGGATTGTTCTTGTCCGGGTCCTCGTCTTTCTTGATGAAGCCGAAGTAGACGACGGCGGCGCCGACGCCCAACAACACGAGGGCCACGATCGGGATCGCGATCAGGGCGGCGTTGTTGCTCTGCTTTTTCTTCTTGCCCTTCGACTTCTTGCGCGGACGATCTTCGTAATCGTCGTCTTCACGGTTGGCTTTGCGTTTCCGGGACGCGGGCATGAATTTGTCGTCATCGGCCGAGGGGCGGAAGACGTTGTCGCATTCCGGGCACCGAATCTTCTTGCCGTCCGGGACGGGCTCGGCGCGGCGAACGGTCGCCTCGCATTCGGGGCACGTGTAGCGGCTCGCGGGCATACGGCCTCTCTTTCATTCGTGCGTGACAAGGGAAAATCAATCGACAGTAATTGACACGCGGGTCGCGTGCCGCACAGGTTCATTCGGCAGTTCCAAGGCGTTAAAGCGCCTTGAGGAACGCCACCAGATCAGCCAATTCCTCCTTCGACAATTCGAGCGGGCGGATCACCGCATCGAGATGCGGATTGGCCCCGCCGCCCTTATTGTAAAACTCAACCACCTCTTCCAAAGTTTTGAAACTCCCGTCGTGCATATACGGGGCCGTCAACTTGACGCCGCGCAACGTCGGCGTTTTATACTTGCCACGGTCGGCGTCGGCCTTCGTCACTGCGTGGCGTCCGAGGTCTGCACTGCCCCAGCTCACGCCGGTGTTGTGGAACGACTCGTCGGAGAAATTCTTGCCGCTGTGGCACTGCCAGCACTGACCCTTGCTCTCGTAGAGCCACAGGCCGTGGCGCTCGGCGTCGGTCATTGCCTCGCGATTGCCGCGTTCGCGGAATTTGTCAATCGGACTGTCGCCACGCAGCAACGTGCGTTCAAAACTCGCCAGCGCCTTGCCGAGGTTGGCGGGCGTGATGCCGTCGTCGAACACGGCCGCGAAGCGCTTTGTGTAAGCAACGTCGGCCTGCAAGCGTTTGATGGCATCGGCGACGGTCGAACCCATTTCCACGGGGTTGGCGATTGGCTCCAGGGCTTGTTCTTCGAGTGTCTTGGCGCGGCCGTCCCAAAAGAATGCATTGCCAAAAGCACGGTTGAGCAGGCTGGGGGCGCGACGAGTTCCTTCCTTGCCGCCGATGCCGCGGGGCCGAGCTTCCGGGCTGGCGAAGCCATGGTCGGGTCGATGGCAGGTCGCACAGGCGACCGTCTTGTCGTGCGAGAGTATGGGATCGAAGAACAATTGCCGGCCCAGTGCCACGCGATCAGCGGTCAGCGGATTGTCGGTCGATTGCGGGCGCTTGCCGAGACCGAGCGGCACATCGTCGATCGCGATGTTTTTTGGCAGCGTGTCGGCCGGAATCGGCGCGGGCGTCTGGGCGCAGAGGATCGCGGCGCTGAGGATCGGCACGATGATGAGTAAGGGGCGAGTCATACAAGTAGTTTTCTCGAAAAGCGAGCACCGGCTTCACTCCCCTCTCCCCCGGCTTTGCGGGGGAGAGGGGCC
>DATANR010000413.1:0-11687 GCA_036266155.1 Gemmataceae bacterium
GTTTGACAGTTGGTCCCATGAGCAGCCTGTCTCAATGCAGCGAATAACAGCTTTGGAGATAACTGGTTACGACTCGTTAACTGGACCGAAGTGCGCCAGTGGCAACTGTCAAATCGATCCCCGTCAGAATGCGACAGTCCCTGAGATTGCCAACCAGTGGGGTGGGGTGGCAATCTTAGGTTGGCAATCTCTGCTTTCTGAAGCTGCCGCTACTTCCCCGGCTCGCTCGCCCCCTGGCCGTAGAACACGCGTTCGATGAACGTCGTATCGACCTGCCCCTCGACGAACGCGGCGGTGCTGAAGATCTTTTGATGGATCGGTACGGTCGTCTTGATGCCTTCGACCACGAACTCCGCGAGCGCTCGCCGCATCGCCGTGATCGCTTCGGGCCGGCTCGGTTGATGGACGAGCAGCTTGGCGACGAGCGAGTCGTAATTGGGCGGCACGCGGTAGCCGGCACAGGCGTGCGTGTCGAGGCGGACGCCCGGTCCGCCCGGCGGCTGCCAGCGCGTGATCGTCCCGGCTGATGGCTGGAAGTTGTTGCCGGGGTCCTCGGCGTTGATGCGACACTCCATCGCCGAGCCGCGCTGAACGATATCGCCTTGCTTGTAACGCAACTTCTCGCCGGCCGCGATGCGGATCTGCTCGCGGACGAGATCGACACCCGTCACCAGTTCCGTCACCGGATGTTCGACCTGGATGCGGCTGTTGACTTCGATGAAGTAATAGTTGTTCTGCTTGTCGACGAGGAACTCGCAGGTGCCGGCACTGTAGTAGCCGGCCTGTTTGGCGAGGCGAACGGCCGCCTTGCACATCTCATCGCGCGCCCGCACGGGCAGGTTCGGCGCCGGCGATTCTTCAACGAGCTTCTGGTGCCGGCGTTGCAATGAGCAATCGCGCTCGTACAGATGGATCACGTTGCCGTGCTGGTCGCCGAGCAGTTGCACTTCGATGTGCCGCGGCTGTTCGAGGTATTTCTCCAGGAACACGCTGCCGTCCTTGAACGCGGCTTCGGCTTCTTGGCGTGCCGACTGGAAACCCGTGACAAGGCCATGATCGTTCCGCGCGACGCGCATCCCGCGTCCACCGCCGCCGGCCGCCGCCTTGATGAGGACGGGGTAGCCGATCTGCCGTGCGATCTTGAGGGCTTCGTCTTCCGTCGCCAGCAAGCCTTCCGAGCCAGGAACGAGCGGCACCTTCGCGAGCCGGGCTAGCTTTTTTGCTTCGTTCTTGTTGCCGAGCTTGCGCATCGCGTCGTGCGGCGGGCCGATGAACTCGATGTTGCACTCGCGGCACATCTCCGCGAACTCGGCGTTCTCCGACAGGAAGCCGTAACCCGGATGCAAGGCGTCGACGTTGGTCTTTTCGGCCGCCGCGATGATGCGCGTGTACTTCAAGTAGCTATCCGCCGCCGGGCCGGGGCCGATGCAGACCGCTTCGTCCGCGAGCCGCAACCACGGCGCGCCACGGTCGGCCGTCGAGTAGACGCAGACGACGCCCACGCCAAGGTCGCGGCAGGCCCGGATCACCCGCAGGGCGATCTCGCCACGATTCGCTATTAAGACTCGTTGGAACATTGGGTATGGGACCGATGGGACCTGTGGGACGCATGCGTCCCATCGGGCATTTGCTGGTTACGAAGGATCGACCCGGAACAGGACCTGGTCAAACTCGACGAACTGGCCGTTCTGCACGCAGACCTCGGCCACGGTGCCGGTCACCTTGGCGGTGATGTCGTTGAAAATCTTCATCGCCTCGACCTTGCACACGACCGTGTCCGTGCTGACGCGCGAACCGACTTTCACGTAGTCGTCCTTGTCGGGGGCCGGCTTCGCGTAAAAGGTGCCGACGAGTTCGCTCTTGATCTCCAGCAATTTCTTACCAGGCGCGGCCGGTGGCGGGGCGGCAGTCATGCCGACGGGTGCGGCCGGCAATGACGCCGGGGCGGCGACCGCTTGCACGACGGCCGGCGCTGCGACCATCATGCGACCACGCCGCAGACGGATGCGTTGATCGCCGTCGTTGAGATCGACCTCGCCCAGGTCGAACTTGTCCATCAATTCCACGAGCTCACGCACGGTCGTCACGTCGAACGGGCCCGGCGATTTTGTCGGCGGCTTGGCGTCGGCCACACTACACCCCCATCGAACTTGGAGCGTTTACACACTCTCCCAATCCTTCGGCAGATTGGTCAACACGACCGGTCCGTCCGGCGTGATCAGGATGTCGTCTTCGATCCGCACACCCGCGAAGTCTGGCAAATAGATGCCCGGCTCGATCGTCACGACCATGCCGGCTTGAAGCACATCTTCCGAGTTCGACCGGATCGCCGGCGCTTCGTGGATCTCCAGGCCGATCCCGTGACCCAGGCCGTGGTTGAAGTAATCGCCGAAGCCGGCCTCGGCGATGTCAGCCCGAGCGGCGGCATCAACGATCTTCACCGAGACGCCCGGTCGCAAGGCGGCGATAGCGCGGGTCTGCGCTTCAAGAACGACGGTATACATCTTTTTGAGCCGGCTTTCAACGTCCCGCTCTCGCCGCGCACCCGATGCCCATCGGACGCGCGTCAGGTCGCTGTGATACTGCGCCTTTTTCGCTCCCCAATCGAGCAGATAGAACGGCGAGGATTCGACTCGTCGGCCGCTCAGGTTCGCGTGCGGCAACGCCGAGCGCTCGCCGACGCCGACGATCGTAGGGAACGCCATGCCGTCGCCGCCGGCCCGGCGAACGTAGCCATCGAGCATGTCGGAAACATCTTTCTCCGTGTCCGATCGCCGGATTGTCGCTTGCAAGGCCGCGAAGCCTTGCTCGGCCACGCGAATCGCCTGGCGAATGGCCTCGATTTCCGTCTCATCCTTGATCGCCCGAAACTGCTCGACAAGGCCGGACGTGCCGACGAGGTTTGCAGCCTTGCACTCGTTCTTGAGATGTTCGAATGCTTCGAGCGTGACGCCGGAGGCCTCGACGCCGACATTTCGCAAGCCGAGTTTGGTGACCACGTCCCCGACGGCCTGATACGTGTTGCGGTTGTGGCCGCGGATGTTGGTTTCGAGTTCCGGACACTCCTGCCCGATCTGGGTGCGAAAGCGGTCGTCGCTGATCAGAACGACGCGCGATGGCGTGATGAGGAGGTAACTGCTGTCGCCGGTGAAGCCGGTGAGGTAGAAGACGTTGCACGCTTTGGCGACGAGCAGAGCGTCGAGCCGCGCTTCGCGGACGGCGCGCGACAGGTCATCCCGGCGGCGAGCGAATGGGACCATGCAACCGTGCGATTAGGGGCGTTCGATTAGCGTATGGGCAACGGCGTTGACCGGCCTCAAGGTCCGGCAGTCCGCAATGCGTCGAACGCTCGCCATGACGCATCCAAAAGCGGTTTCGGATAAACGCCGAATACGACGGTGACAAGCGCACACACCCCGGCCGCGAGCATGGCCGGGTGCGCCCGCATTGTCGGCGTCGGCGCCGACAGGGAAGTTCGCAGGTAGATCGCCATGATCACGCGCACGTAGTAGTAAGCCGCGACGGCCGCGTTGATCGCGCCGATCAGCGCGAGCCAGCGGAACTCTTCCTGCATCGGTCCCTCGGAAGGCGCCGCCAAGGCACTGATGAACAATTCGAGCTTGCCGACAAAGCCCGCCGTCAGCGGCAAACCGATCAGACTGATCAGGAACAGGGTCATCAAGGCTGCCGCCCAGGGATGGGTCGACCACAAGCCGGCCACGTCGTCGACGGTTTCGACGCGCTTCGTCGGCGAATCGAGATATGCAAGGACGGCAAACGCGCCCACCGTCATCGCTCCGTAAGCGATCAAGTAGAAGAGTAGTGCGTCGCCGCCGGTCGCGGCAGCGGGATCGGTCCCGGAGCGATATGCCTGCGCTGGCAGCACCGCGAGGCCGATCAACATATAGCCGGCGTTGGCCACGCTCGAGTACGCGAGCATCCGGCGAATATTTGCCTGAAGCAAGCCCAGCACGTTGCCCGCCGTCATCGTGATTACGGCCAAGACCCACAGGACGAGCATCACTTTCTTTACGAAGTCGTTGGCTACGGGGTTGGCGTCGCCCACAAACGCGAGCAACTTGATCAACGCCGCGAAACCCGCCACCTTCGGCACGAAGGCGAGGAACGCGACGGTACCGGTCGGTCCGCCTTGATAAACATCCGGCGCATAAAAGTGGAACGGGAACGCCGTTACCCGGAACCCAAGACCGGCGAGCACAAAGACAATCGCGATGAGCCCAGAGATTCCACCCTCGCCGGGAACGACGCGCGGGAGCAATTCCGTCAGCGCCGCGAGGTTCGTCGTGCCCGTCAGCCCGTAGAGGTAGCTGAAGCCAAACAGTGTGAACGCGGACGAGAGGACGCTCAACAGGAAGTACTTGACCGCGGCCTCCTGCGCTCGCACGTCGTTGGGCCGCGGGAGGTATAGCATCACGTAGGTCGGAATGCTGATGAGCTCGAGCGCCAGAAACAACACGATCAGGTCGTTTGCGGAACCGACCAGTGAAAACCCAGCGATGGCGGTCAATAGACACGCGTGAAAGTCAGCGGCATGGCGGTCGTCGCATTCGTTCCAACAGAACATGACCAGCACGACGCCGGTTGCAAGAGCGGTAAAGCGGATGAAGGTGGAAAAACCTGTTGCTAGAAGCGGGGCAACGGTCCGAATTCCCTGATCGAAATTGGTCGCGAGGTCATAAAGTCCAAACGCGAGCGCCAGCCCAACAATGGCGATGCCGCCAGCCAGGGTCCGATTAGACATCCGCAGCGTGCTGAGGATAAACAGCACGCAGGCCGTTCCGACAAGGGCGGCCTCCGGGATGGCCAAGCGGAACACCTGTTGCAGGGTCTGGTCGACGGTCACCGAGTGAAACTCCTACGCGATGCCGCGAACGGCGATCTATTTCGTGGCCCGTGCCCGTGCTTCATCGCCGATCTGAGCGAGGCGGCCAACGTCTCGATACATCACATCCAGCACCGGCTGCACGAACAGGCCGAGCACCAGGCACAGCACCACAACCGGAACGATTGTCAACCGTTCGCGGCCGGTCAGGTCCGTCACCGGCTGCGCGGTCGGCGGTTCTTTAATCGGCCCGAAGAACACACGTCGGACCATCGTCAGCGTGTACCACGCGCTCAAGAAGATGCCGAGTGCCGCCAGGACGGTGAATGGAACAACTGCAATTCTCACGTTGCGCGCGTCGAGCACGCCGCCCAGCATGAGCATTTCGCTCACAAAGTTATTGAGGCCAGGCAAACCGATGCTCGCCAGACACGCGACCATCATGAAGAAGGTCAAGACCGGTAACCGCGACCACATGCCCGAATAGTCCGCGATTTGCGCCGTGCCGTAGCGCCGAACCAGCATGCCGACGAGCAAGAACATCGCTCCAGTGGAAAGCCCATGATTAACCATGTGCAAAAGCCCGCCCGCGATCGATGCCGGGCTGAACGCCATCAGGGCCAGCACACAGAAGCCCAGGTGCGAGACTGAACTGTAAGCAACGAGTCGCCGAATATCAGTCTGAGCATAGGCGCACAATGCCCCGTAGATGATTGCAATGACCGCCAACACGCCGATCAACGGCATCCCGACGGCAAGCGTCGCATCCGGGCAGAGGGGCATGCAGATCCGAAGCAATCCGAACGTGCCCATCTTGGCGAGGAGCGCCGAGAGCATGACCGTGACGCCAATCGGCGCTTCCGAATAGGCGCCCGGCAACCACGAATGCAAGGGAACGAGCGGAATCTTTACGGCAAAGCCGACAGCGAGGGCCAGGAACAAATACGTCTGCGCGTCGCGCCAAAGACCGTGGCTCGCTTCCGACTTTTGCAACATCCCCGTTTGGACGAGGTCGGCGAGACGCGGAATTGAGAACGTCAATTCGCCGTGTCCGCCGCCTATTTGAGTGCGCTCGTAAACATAGAGCACGGTGCCTGCCACGCCCAGCAAGGTGATCAAACCGCCCGCGAGAGTGAAAAGGAACAACTTGCGCGCCGCTTCACGCCGATTCGGCCCCGGTCCCCAGCCGCCAATCAAAAACAGGAGCGGCACGAGCGTCAATTCAAAACAGACGTAAAAGAGCAAGATGTCAAAGCTGAGAAACACACCGAGCAAACCGGCCTGAAGCAGAAACAACCAGGCGTAGTAAGACCCTTCACGCTCATGGACGGTATCCCATGAGATGAGAACGACGGGAAACATCAAGAAACTGCCGAGCGCCACGAGCCAGACGTTCAATCCGTCCAGACCGATGAAGAACTGAGCGGCCGCGATCTTGACGCGCTCATGGGGGTTACTCGGGTTCGGTCCATAGATCGGCAGGATGTCATTGGTCGTCGAGTAGGATGCTCTCCCGTCCGGCATCGGGTCGCCGGGCACGAACTGCGGTGCGAAGACGCGTTCGAGCTTCTTTTCTTGCCGTTTGATCCCGAGGCTCAAGTTCGGGTCATCTTGAATCAACTCGAGACCCGACACGACCACCAGAGCCGTTAGCGCCAAATGCACAATTGCAAACGCCAGTGCGAGACCGCGTGATCGAGTTCCGCTTGTAAAGCGCAACACGAGCGCGGCGACGATCGGCAACCCCATCAGGGCCGGCAGCAGAAGACGTATGAGGTCCGGGGTCAACATCGGTCCGACAATCCTGGCTCTTATGTGTGATCCGACCTACCAATGAAAGAACAGCAACATGCCAACAAACACAGCGACGCCGATTGCCATCGTTAGAGCGTAAAACTGCACCAGACCGTTTTGCAACGGTCGGATCACTTCCGCCATATAACGTGGGATGCTCGCGATCAATCGAACCAGATCGTAGACGACCGCTTCGAACAGTTTGCAGATTCCGGCCAACAGATTGAGAGGCTGGACGAAGAGCAAATTGTAGATCTCATCAACATAAACCTTGTTTAACGACAAGTAATATACATTGCCAGCCGCCGACGCGGCCTTTTCAGCGGCGCCCGGCTTGACGCGATACATGTAATAGGCGGCGCCAACGCCCAAAAGCGCAATCGCGGCGCTGCCGAACATCAGACCCCAGTTCGCGTGGTCCTCAACATGCCGTCCGCCGTTGGCCTGCATCAATTCCGGCGCCTTCGATATGAAATTGCCAAACCAATGCGTCAACGGCGTGGCATGAACGAAGCCAATTCCTACCGCACCCAGGGCCAGAACGATCAAGGGCACGCTCATGACCCAGGGTTCATGCGGATGGGCCCCCTCCGGCATCTTCAGCTCGCCCTCGAAAGTGCGGAAGTACGCGCGGAAGGTGTAGAAGGCCGTCATCAAGGCGGTGACCGCGGCGACGCCGAATAGCACCATATAGATGCTGCCGAACCGATCCGAATGTCCGGCCTCCAACACCGTCTCCAGGATCATGTCCTTCGACCAGAAACCAGCGAATACGGGTACGCCGGCCAGGGCGAGGGCGCCAGCCAGGAAGGTCCATCGCGTGATCGGCATCACGCGCTTCAACCCGCTAAACTGCCGCATGTCAATCACATCGTGCATCCCATGCATTACGCTGCCGGCGGAAAGGAACAGCACGGCCTTGAAGAACGCGTGCGTGAACAGATGGAACAATCCGGCCGTGACGGCCATCACCGGAGCGGCGGCCCCGCCACAACCGACCGCCAGGAACATGAAGCCGATCTGGCTTACCGTCGAATACGCGAGAACGCGCTTCAGGTCGTGCTGAGTCAACGCGATGAACGCAGCAAGAAGCGCAGTCGCCGCCCCGATGATCGCGATGGTGACTTGCACGCCGGGCACCAGGACGAACAACGGCGCACACCGAGCTAACAAATAGACGCCCGCCGTGACCATGGTTGCCGCATGAATGAGCGCGGATACCGGCGTCGGGCCTTCCATTGCGTCCGGCAACCAGACATATAGTGGAATTTGAGCTGACTTGCCGACTGCGCCGCACAAGATCAATAAACACGCGGCCGTGTACACTTCCGAATAGTACTCGAATTTCACGCGCGTGTGATTGAAGATCCAGGCGTAATTGAAGCTATGTTGATCCGCGAGTGCCCACATCAAGAAAATGCCAAGAATGAGCCCGACGTCGCCAAGCCGCGTGACGAGGAAAGCCTTGCGAGCCGCATCCGCCGCGGACGGCTTGTGATGCCAATAACCCACAAGCAAGTAACTGCAGAGCCCAACGCCTTCCCATCCAGCAAACATCAGAATGAAATTGTTGGCTAGCACCATCAACGTCATTGACGCCAGAAAGAGGCTGACCACGGAGAAATACCGTGCGAAGCCCGGCGACCCGTGCATGTACCCAATGGAAAACACGACGATCCAGAAGCCAATGAAAGTAATGCCCAAGAGCATGATCCCGGCAATCGCATCGGCGGAAAGTTCAAATGGGACGCTGACGGTCGTCTGTCCGTGCCCGACCGAGAACCACTGGATATCGACGTCTTGACCGCTCGTGGAATCTTGTACGGGGAATTCAATCGGCGCCCCGTCCTCCGTGAGCTTGGCGACCACGAAGGCGACGCAGACAAAAGACAGAGCAGCGCACAGCGCCGCAGGCAAATGCGCCCACCGGCGCAGTTCCTTGACTCCGCCAAACACGGCACAGAAGATCGCTCCGACCAGTGGCAGCAGCGGAATGCAAACGAGCAGACTTGGCACACTAAGCATGTGTGGGCTCCCCGCGGGCCGGGATGGCTCCCGCCGGCGCCAGGTGGGGAAGCGGTGGCTCCTCCGGTTCGGGCGGGAGTGGCTCCGGATCGCCCGTGATCGGCAATCCCGGCTCACGCAACCCTTGCCACAGACTCACGTCGAGCGAGTGCTTCCGCCGGTAGAGTACGAGGAACAAGGCGAGTGCGATCCCCGCCTCACAGGCGGCCACGGCAATGACGAATAGCGTGAACACCTGACCGTGCAGGTTGCCATGATGCCGACTGAAAGCGACGAAATTGATAGCCACTCCCTGCAACATCAACTCGGCCGACAAGAACATGACGATCAGGTTGCGCCGGCTCAGGAATCCAATCAGTCCGAGGCAGAACAGAATGGCTCCGACAGCAAGATAATGTGAAACGGAAATCACGGCCGGCCCTCCCGCCGCGTGCCGGCAATGGCGATCGCCCCCACGGTGGCGATCAAGAGCAGGGTCCCGGCCAGTTCGATCGCCAACAAGTGATCGCTAAACAACGTGCGGCCGATCGCCGACACGTTCGCGGCCGGCAACTGGCGCGCGTCACCCGCTTCGCCATCGACCGGTTTCACGACGCCATGCTCCGAGACGACGATATCCGTGAAACCACGAGACCCCAACCGCATTGCCTTGAGCCGCTGCAAACCATCGGCAATCGTCTGACATTCCTGGCGAACGTCGTCGGGGTCATGTTGGCGAAAGCCATAACGGTCAAGTCCCTCAATCGCGTGCACAATCTCTTGGACATATTTGTGGTCGGTTACGCCGCGTTCGCTGCCCCCGCGCGGAGCACCCAGTCGCACGCGTTCGAGGGCCGCTCGCATCTCATCTAAAAACGCTTGCGCCTTGGGAGTGAGCGGTGACACCTGGGCAACCTGCTCAACCGATCGTGGCGGTGACAAATACCCCTCGTCAATGTGGCTTGACCGCGCCAGATCGCTCGAGTGCTCGATTGCCGCGTCAACGCTTCGCCAGCTATACACACGTTGCAAGCCGACCAGCAGCGTCGCGAGCAAGACGAACCCGGCGGCTGCCGCCAACGCCGGTTCGCGCGTCCGCACGTCGGCGTTTGAGGGACCCTCTTGTCGAGAGAGCATGATGACAAACAGAAATGTCACAATGATCGCCCCGGCATAAATCACGATGGTCGCCGCCATCAAGAACGGCGCGGCCAGCAGTAGGAAAAGGCCGCACGTGCTCAGCACGACCATGGCGAATGCCAGGGCCGATCGGGCCGGATTGCGGGCCGTGATCATCAGGCCCGCAAACACGATTGCGAGTCCCGAAAAGCCGAAGAATAGAGCCGCTTCAACTGACTCAGGAATCCGGTCCCCGAGACCGCGGAAGAGATACGCTCCGACGCCGGCGAGCGCGAGGACGCCCAACAATCCGGCGACGGCTTGCGGCCGTCGACGCGTGCCGGGCAGCGCGTACCAGACGGCCAGCCCGCCGGCAATTACCGGCAGGACGGCTATCCATCCCAAGGAGTCAGTGGAAGCGATCAACAGGGTCCCTCAATCGTGCTGCGTGCGACGCAAATTCATCTGGGAAGTTCAGCCGCCGGGCCATAGTGCCCAGCACGAGTCCGTACTGGGTCCGTACCGGCTTTCGTGGTTTGATCCCAGACGCTTAATAACTTCTCTTTATCGAAAATCATCTCTTCGCGACTCAACCCAGTCAGGTCGTAGAGCGTCGTCAATTCAATCGCATCAACGGGACATGCTTCCTCGCACATCCCACAATAAATGCAGCGAAGCTCATCAATGACGAATGTCTCTGGATATTTTTCACGATCCTTCCACTCGACCGGGGCCGGCGCGGCGACGATGTCGATGCAATGAGCCGGGCACGCCGTCGCGCACATGTAGCACGCGACGCAACGCACACGTCCCTGGTCGTCCCGATTGAGCCGATGTACTCCCCGGTAGTTGGGCGGCAGCGTCGGCTCCTGTTCGGGATAACCCTCGGTCTTCACCTGCGGCTTGAAGATATGGCGTACCGTGGTCGACAGCCCGTGCGCGATCGCCGGCAAATACATTCGTTCGAAAAGCCCCATCTGCGGCTCGTCAACCCAGCGCACGCTTTTGGCCATGACTCCTCCTACTACACCGTGACCGGACGCGACACAACCGTTGATTTTTCCCACGTTGAAATCAAAGCCGCCGCGATAAACGTCACGACCGACGAGACTGTTAACAGCCACGCGGGCAAATTGAATTCACGCACAATCATCACGCACACCAAGTTGATGATCGCCAACGGGATCATCACTTGCCAGGCGAGCGCCATGAGCTGATCGAATTTGAATCGCGGAATCGTCCAGCGAATCAGGTAATAGAGCATCAGGAAGAAGCCGACCTTGGTTCCAAGCACGAGGAACTTCACCACAATCCCCCAGGTCCCTTCGATGTCCGAGAGGCCTGGGAAATGCCAGCCGCCAAAAAACAGAATCGCCATGAAAAAACTGGTCGTGATCATGTGGATGTAATCGACCATCAACATGAACCCGAGTTTCATGGACCCATATTCCGTGTGAAAGCCACCGACGAGTTCTTGTTCAGCCTCCGGCAGATCGAACGGTTGCCGATTGCATTCCGCAAACACCGACGTCATGAACAACAAGAACGCGAGCGGTTGATATAAGATGAACCAGCCATGATGGGTTTGGTAATCGAGAATCCTCTCGAGGTTGACGGACCCGACGAACAGGAACAATCCAAGCACCGACATGCCGAGCGGAATCTCATAACTAATGATCTGCGCGCTCGACCGTAACGAGCCCAAGAGCGAATATTTGCTATTGGACGACCATCCGCCAAGAATGACGCCATAAACGACGAGGCTGCCAATCGCAAAGGCGAACAAGATTCCAATATCGAGGCCTGGCGCGATCGCGAATGTTTGCTGGGTGTGATAAGCAGCCATGTCGGCACGCTGCTGCTCCACGGCAACGTCGACAGGTCGATCGGGAGTAATTGCCACCGGCCCTGGTGGCGGCGCCGATGG
>DATANR010000414.1:0-2455 GCA_036266155.1 Gemmataceae bacterium
AGCCCGCCCGATGATGACAACATCGGGCGGCTTACGCCGCTCCGCTCGCCTTCAACTCAATCCGTGCTCAGATTCGCCAGATACTCGTCAAAGCCCTTCTTCGCTGCCGCTTCGTCGCCGTGCAGCGTCTTCAGCTTCGCCGACAGGTCGTCCATCTCCTTTTCCTGCTCTTCGAGCGTCTTCAAATAACGCTGGAACAACGGCGATTCCTTCGGCGTCTCACGCAGGTTGTCGCGGACCCGCTTCTGGTCCACAGTTATCGTCTGAATACGCCGGTTCTTTTCCTCAATGTCCAGCCGCAGCGTGTTCCACGTCCCCTTCATCTTGAGCGCTTCTTGCAGCTTGGCCTTCAGGGCGGGCGAAGCCTCTTGCAAGTTGATGAAGTGGCGAATCTGGTCGTCGTTGGTATTGGAAAGCTGAATGCCCGATTGCAGCGGCCGCTCCTCGATGACCGTGTAGCTCAGGTCCTTCTTGGCGGCAACCGGCAGCTCGAAGCGGAACACATCGGCCGCCTCTTCTTTCGGCTTGTTGTCGCCGATGAAGCTGAAACCCTGGCCCTTGCGATTGGGGTGCTCGATCAACAGTGTGCGGTCGGTCGTGCTGCGGTTACTGACGTCGTAAATGCGTTCTTCGCGCTGAACGGTCGACGTGTAAACGATTCCCTTCACTGCGCTGACCTTGGTGATCCGCGACGTGTTGTTGCCGTTCTTCACGCTGACCTCGGTGCCCAGGTCGATGGCATAGCTGACAAGCCGTTCTTCATCCGGCTGGAGATCGAGCACGCGCGTATCCCCGGCGTAGACCGAGCCTTCGAAGACAGTTACCGGCCCCTGGGATAATGGCATGCCGGTCGTGTTCTTGAACTTCAGGCCCAGGAGTGGATGCTTCGGCTGCACGGCCGCGTTGTAAATAGAGACGCGCCTGCCTTCGACATCCTTGTTGACGATCGGCAAGAGCGCCGACTTTTGACGGGCCAGATCGACCGGTCGGTCGATTACGTACTGGTAATAGTCGCCGAGCGCCGACGCCGTCGCCACGCTTTGCACGCTGCGGCCGAGATCAAGATTCTGCTTGAGCTTGTCGGCGACTCCGTTGGCAAAGCGGGCACGTTCGGCCAGGTCCTTCGCCTCGCCACTGCCGGACACGGGCGGGCGCGGCATGCCAGCTCGGAAGCCGCCGCCGGCGAACGCGCCGCTCTTCTTCGCCGCGTCTATTTGTAAGCCAAATGCCTCGCCATCCTGGCCCGGCGCGCGGTCGGCAACCTGATCGTCAAACCTCTTCATGTTGCCGCTGTAGGTCGGTGGCCGCAGGCTCGCGAACAATTCTGGCTCGACCGTGGGTCGGCCAACGTAAAGCGGGTTGTACAGGTCCATCTTGAACGAGATCGGCCGGCCGCTGACGAGGGCCATCGTCACCGTATGCCAGTCTTCATCGGTCGGATTTTCGACGACCGCCCAGCCTTGCAGATACGGCTTGCCGTCCTTGTCGAGCACGAGCCGATAGCTCGTCTTCCAGATCGGATTCTCGATCACGTAGCCGACTTCGACCTTGCGCTTGCCTTCACCCGCGAAGTGCAGGCTGACGGCCTTCTTCTGTGAATCATGTGAGAGGGCGAGCGTTTCCAGCGCCCGGCGGACTTCGTTCTCGATGACCGGGTTCGCGAAGCGGAGACGTTGAATCTCGGACATCTTGACGGCCCGCACGCCCTCAGCGCACCACATGTTCAAGACGCTGACGGTGACCGGCCCTTCCTTTGAAGGCACGACCTGGGGCTCGATGCCGATGATCTTGCCAGTCAGGTTGCCGGGCTGGCTCGCCGTGTTGATCAGAGTGACTTCGACCTGCTCGCCGCGGGCTTGGGTCAAAATCTGAGCCAGGCTCGGTGAGTTGTTCAGGTTAATCGCGAACGAGGCCAGCGTGCGGTCGATCGGATCGTGGGAGTCATAGGTGACCGCCGCGACGCGGCCGTTCGGCGACAGATCACGGAGCGTCATCGACTTGATCAGGTCGTTGATGTCTTGCTCGGGGAAAGTCAAATCGACGCGGGCCTCGCCCTCGACCTCGCCGCTGCGGGTAAAGTGGCCGACACCGGAGTTCAATAAAATCACTTGCGAAATTGGCAGGCTGACGGCCGGCTTGAGCTGCGCCACCTTTTCGGGCTGCTTCACTTGATCGGGTATAACAGGCTCGCCACGCTGGGCATAGAGACCGGCCCCGATTGCCAAGGCGCCGACAGCGGGCAATGCCAACCAAAAACGTTTCATGTTCGACTCCGGGAGAATGGTCGTCCGCGTCCGCTATCAAGTAGACGATCATGTTGAGCAAGTTGCGAGGTGATTCTAATGGGGCTGCGAATTGAAAGCCTGCGCGCGGCAGGGTTGTTACACCGCCGTTATGAATCGTCTACGGCGAGCGTCGAGGCGTAAGCCCGACGTGGAAGCGCCTTCTCGTCGGG
>DATANR010000415.1:0-6465 GCA_036266155.1 Gemmataceae bacterium
GTTTGACAGTTGGTCCCATGAGCAGCCTGTCTCAATGCAGCGAATAACAGCTTTGGAGATAACTGGTTACGACTCGTTAACTGGACCGAAGTGCGCCAGTGGCAACTGTCAAATCGATCCCCGTCAGAATGCGACAGTCCCGAATTGGAATTCCGCGTTTTCAACCCATCTCCTTTGCGGACATGGGGATGGGCGCGAAAGCGCAGGCAGAGATGGTCAACCCCAGTGTGTGTGTTGGCCATCTCTCAATTCTGGATGAAACGAATTCGCGGCGCGCCGGACAGTTTCATTGCAAAGCATGGCCAATGAGAACCTTCCACTTGATGTTGTGGAAGCGGTCCGCAATCTCGGTCACGATGTGGCCTGGGTTCGCGCCGATGATCCAGGTAGTCCTGATCGAGCCATTCTTCAGCGTGCTGTGGCCGAACAGCGTATCCTGTTAACGTGCGACAAAGACTTTGGCGACCTTGCATTCCAGTTCGGGCTTCCAGCGAATTGCGGCATCGTGCTGTTTCGCTTCCCGGCGAGTTCGTCTGAAGCCCTTGCTACTCTCGTTACGGCCGCTTTGCAATCGCGAGCCGACTGGGCGGGGCAATTCTCAGTTGCTGAACCTGAACGCATTCGGATGCGTCCGCTGCCACCCACTCCTTGATTGACGATGCAGCCTCGGTGCATGGTCAAGTCTTCTCCGCAACCGCCTTCATGTTCGCCAGGCCGGCTTCAAAGTCCTTACCAATCATCTTGTCCATGCTCATGAACAGCGTCATGACTTTGAACATGAAAGGCATTTGGCCAATCATGGCCCAGTTGACGGTTGTCGAGCCGTTCGCGGCGGTCAGAGTGAACTCGGCCGTGTTGTGGGCTTCGAATGGTTTGATGAAATCGAGCTGAATCGAGACGAGCTTCGGCGGCGTGGATTTCTTGATCTCCATCCGCCCCTTGCCGACCTTCTTATTGCCTTCCCATTCGTATGTGGCGCCCTTGCCGGCCGGAGCGCCAGTGTGGAACCGATTCAAGTTGGGATCCAGCTTCTCCCAGGGCGACCATTGGAGCCATTCATGGAAGTCGTTAATCAGCGCGAAGACCTTCTCGGGAGGCGCCTGGATCGTCGCCGATCGCTCGATGCGGAACGTATTCGGCTTCCGAGCAGCCAGGATGAGCATGACGACAATCGCGACGACGATGACGCCGCCAATAATGGCAAGAGCTTCGACCACTGCTGCCTCCCGTTAACGAAAGAATCTGTGATGATTCATGACCTCTTGTTTTGCCCAGCCTTAGCCTGCATCTCTTGAAAGCCGGCGGCCGCATCCTGAACGTCGGGCGGGAAGTCGCCGAACTCTTGCACCTGGCGCACCTCAATGATCTCGCCATTCATCATCGGGCAACGCGACGCCCAGGCAACCGCTTCTTCCTTCGATTTCACATTGATCATCCAGTAGCCGCCGAGCACCTCCTTGGCCTCGGCGAACGGCCCGTCGGTGACAAGCGGCTTGCCGCCCTCGAACGAGACACGGGCGCCCATCGACGGCGGATGCAGGCCGTCCAGGGCCAGGAGCACGCCCGCTTTCTGCAGTTCCTCGTTGTATTTCATCATCGCCGCCACGGCGTCGGCGGTGGGCATCGTCCCCGGCGCGGCGCTTTCGTAGCCCTTCGGGATTACCAGCATCATGAAGCGCATGTTGGGTTCTCTTTTCGTCGTTGTCATGAGTTGGATTCGGTTCGTTCTTCACGTGCGCGGTGTTCGCACGAAGTTGGCGATCTGCATCCGTGCCTCACGGTTCAGCTGCGCTACTTCGTTGAAGAGAGCAGTGTAGACCAGATTCAGGGCGGCCCTCGGTTGGTCGGCGGCACAGATGTAGCTCGCGAGCGGTTCGATCGCATGATCCAAATCGATGGATGCTGCCCGACGCGGTTCATTGTTGATGCGAATCATAGGAGTTCTCCACGAGAATATTGTTGGATGGTTGACCCCAGCCGCGCGGCCGGGGCAGGAAGCATTGACGGCATCACGACTTCTTTTGTTGCTCGATCTGGGCTCGTTGGCGTTCTTCTTGTGCACGCAACTCGGGCGTGAGCTCGGCTCCGAAATCCTCAGCCTCGAACAACTGGCGAATTTCGACCTCGGTGCCACCGTCGAATGGGGCGCGCTTGAGCCACTGGATCGCTTCTTCCTTCGATTTCACCTGCCACAGCCAGAAGCCGGCGACCAGTTCCTTCGTCTCGGCGAACGGTCCATCGGTCACGATTTGCTTTCCATCCTGGAACTTCACGCGAGCTCCTTTCGAACTGGCGTGCAGCCCTTCGCCCGCGAGCATCACGCCGGCTTTGACCAGTTCGTCGTTGTACTTGCCCATTTCGGCCAAGAGCTTCGTGTCCGGAAGGACACCGGCTTCGGAGTTCTTGTCGGCCTTGACGATCACCATGAATCGCATTGTCGTTCTCCTTTGAGTGTCGTGTTGGTGTGGGCCTGCTGAGTTGCAGTCCACCGTATTTACAAACTTGTCGAACGAAGATGGCCGAAATCGACAGGCGCGCCAGATTTTTTTGCGGATGCAGATCCGACGGTCGAAGCGCTGTCATGCCATCTTGCGGCCCAGGAGCGGCGCCATCTGACGCAGCGACGCCATCAATGTCAACAGCCCCTTGAAGTCGAGCGATTGCGCTCCGTCTGACATCGCCTTGTCCGGCTCGGGATGCGCTTCGACGAGCAATCCGTCAGCTCCGCCCGCGAGTGCCGCGAGCGACATCGCTGGAACATAGGCCCGCTTGCCAGTTCCGTGGCTCGGGTCGACGAAGATAGGCAGGTGCGACAGGCTCTTGGCGGGCGGAATGACCGACAGGTCGAGTGTATTGCGGCTGTGGTCGCTGAAAGTGCGCACGCCGCGCTCGCAGAGGATCACCTGATAGTTCCCGCCCGCCATGATGTATTCGGCTGCCATCAGCCAGTCTTCCAGCGTGGCGCTCATGCCGCGCTTCAAGAGCACGGGCTTGCGCGTTAAGCCGACGCGCTTGAGCAGTGAGAAGTTCTGCATGTTGCGCGTGCCGATCTGGATGATGTCGACGGACTCCTCGACCGCGGCCGCGTGTTCGGTGTCCATCAACTCGGTCACGATGCCGATGCCGGTCTTCTCACGCGCCTTCTGGAGGATCTTCAGGCCGTCGAGCCCCATGCCCTGAAAGGCATAGGGCGACGTCCGCGGCTTGAAAGCGCCGGCGCGCAGGAACTTGATGCCGTTCGCGACGAGGAACTCGGCCGTCTTCAGGATCATTGCCTCGTTTTCAACCGAACAGGGGCCGGCAACGACCGTGAACGTGTTGGGACCGATTTTCCCTTGCGGAAGATCGATGATGGTGTCAGCCGGGTGCATCTCGCGGCTCGCGAGCTTGTACGGCTTCGTGACGCGGATGCATTCCTTGACGCCTTCAAGCACTTCCAGGGCGCGCGCGTCGACGGATCCCGTATTGCCGGTGATGGCGATGGCCGTTCGCGTCGGGCCAGGCAACGGGTGCGGAGTGAGTGCGAGTACCTGGATCGTCTCGATCACACGCTCGATCTGCGCCGGCGTAGCGCCGGTTTCCATCACAACAAGCATCGCCGCCCCTTTGCGTTGGCCAATGGTCCAAGGTCATTTATACTGGCGACGATGGACGACGATTACGCGCAAGGCCGGGACGTGAACGCGGACCTGGCCGAAATCACCGACCGGCTCGGCGAGCCCGACGGCACCCATCGAACCAATCCCGCGAGCGTAGCCTGGCGGTTCGCCCTCGGCGTACTCATTGTGATCGCGTCGGTGGGTCTGCACTACCTCGTCTGGGGCGGTGTGATTCCCTGGCCGCGCAACGGTCACCTGTTCGTTGCACTGATTGCCGGCATGTTCATCGGGCCAGGTGTCGGCCTCTATCTGATCGCGTTCGCGACCCGCGGCCGCAAGCTCTGGGTGCTCACGTACTCGACTGGCTTGTTCGTCTGGCATCGCGGCCGTGTGGTCGCCTTTCCGTGGGATGAGATCAAATCCATTCAGATCGCCGGCACGCCGGACAAGGCGGCCATCCATTATCCTGGTGACGCGGACAATCCCACGGAGACTGCCTGGATCGACTTGAGCCGAAGTGGGCGCCGTGTCCTGGGGACGATGATCACCATCACACGGGCGGACGGCGAGCAGGTCGGCATTCCCTCCACGCTTGCCGATTTCGCGGCACTCGGCCATCGCGTCCAGTTGGAAACCTATCGCCGCCAGTTTCCAGCGCTGCGTGAAGCGTTTCACGTTGGCCAGCCACTCTTGTTCGGCACGGTCATCTGCACGCTCGGCGGGATTTCGCTGGGCAAGGAGTTCCTGCCTTGGTCCCAGGTGGAGAGCGTGCAGCGCGCATCGGACAAGCTGGAGGTGAAGAAGGTTGGAAAGAAGAAGGCGTGGGGGAAGTGCGCGTTCAACGATCTGGTGAATCCGCATTTGTTGATGGGGATTGTTGTGGAAGCAATCTGAGCCTCACGTCAGCGACCCTCTGTCTGAGCGAGCCTCCCGCATAAGCGGGGGGAGTTGGTTGCGCAAACTCCCCCCGCTTATGCGGGAGGCTCGCAGACACAAAGTCTACCCAAATTTCTTGTGGCATTCGCTCGACGACATCTTGGGCGCCTTGATCAGGCCGCCCGCGAGTTTTTCACCTTCGGGGTCCAGATAGAGCCGACCGGACGGGTCCGTGATTGTCTTGTCATAACCGATGATGTGGGCGTTGAAAATGTATCCGGATTCGGACGTACACGTGAACCAGTGAATGTTGTCCTTATGGTCCGAGATCGTCGAAGAGCCGCCGGCGTCGAACTTCTGGTCGATCGTCGGCTTGACGATGTAGTGGTCCTTGTGCGTTTCAAGCCGATCATAGTGCCGGCCGCGGAACGTTCCGCGCAGGACGATGAAGCCGGTGCACATGTTTTCGTGCCCGTGCGGGACCACCGCCCGATCCTTCTTCATGCAGAAGATCTGCTTTCCGAAAGTTACCGAGCCGAGTCCTTCGACCTTGCCGAGGTCGAAGCCGGCACTGAAGGCGCCATTCGACGGCAGCTTGGTGTTCTCGGCGATCTTGTCCAGCTCGATGAACTTGCACAGTTCGGCGAGGTCGACTTTCTTGTAGAGTTCTTCCATCTTGGCCTGGAACTCGAGGTCCTTGAGCTTGGCGCCCTTGAGGTCCTGGCCCAGGGTGTTGAGGTCCTTGAACCACTGGCCGACCAGCGGCTTCATGTCGGCCGCGAACAGGTCGCGAGCCCAGAGCATTTGGAGGAGGCCGTAGGTCAATACGGTCCCGGTAAAGTCTCGACGGTTCATGTCACTCTCCTCGCCGCTTGCGGCGTAGCGCTAATTACGAGAAATCATCCCGCACGCCTTCGTACGACTCCTTCAAGACCGGCACGGCCGTATCGCCGACGATATCCTTCACGACGAGTGCACTTGTGCGCTTCCGTAGCCGGCTCTCCGGTTTTAAGATTAAGCGATGAGCGAGGACCGGATGGGCCATGCGCTTGACGTCATCCGGCAATACAAAGTCGCGCCCGCCAATCGCCGCCAGCGCTTGAGACGTGCGGAACAGCGCAATAGACGCTCGTGGACTGGCTCCGAGCAGCACATCCTCATGCTCGCGGCTCGCGTGGACGATTTGCAGGATGTAGGTCCGCACCTTGTCGTCGAGGTGGATCTCGCGGATCGCGCTCTGAGCGGCGAGGATATCCTCCGCCTTCGCGACCGGTTGGAGGTCGTCAATCGGGTGACCGTGCTGCATCCGCTGCAGCATCTTGGCTTCTTCCTCGATCGATGGATAGCCGAGGCTGAGCCGAACGAGGAAGCGGTCGAGCTGCGCTTCGGGCAGCGGAAACGTCCCCTCCTGATCGATCGGATTCTGCGTGGCGATCACCAGGAACGGCGGCTTGAGCGTGTACGTCTTGCCGTCGACGCTCACGCGGCGCTCGGCCATCGCTTCGAGCAGGGCCGACTGCGTTCGAGGCGTGGCTCGATTAATTTCGTCGGTCAGGATCGTTTGCGCGAAGATCGGTCCGGGGCGGAACTCGAACTCGGCTGTCTTCTGATTGAAAATGGAGACGCCGGTCACATCCGTGGGCAGCAAGTCCGGCGTACATTGCAGGCGCTTGAACGTGCAGCCGACGCTGACAGCCAGCGCGCGAGCGAACATCGTCTTGGCGACACCCGGCACATCTTCGAGGAGAACGTGGCCCTCGCACAAGTAGGCGGCCAGGGCAAGCGTCAGCGTCTGACGCTTGCCAATGATGACCTTCTCGATGTTGGCGATCAGTTTGCCGGCAAGGGCGGCGACGTCGGACATCGGGTGCGGTGGGACCGGGTGTGCGGGAGCGAAGAGTCAGCTTACCCGGCGGAAGGGTGAATTACAACAAGGCGAGCGGAGCGGCGTCAGCCGCCCGATGAAGTCATTATCGGGCGGCTGACGCCG
>DATANR010000416.1:0-9816 GCA_036266155.1 Gemmataceae bacterium
AACCCCCTCTCCGAAACGGAGAGGGGGAACAAGACGGGCGAACCACGCTCCAAAAACACAAGAGGCCGAGCCGCATTCACGGCTCGGCCTCGCTGATTTCTTTCGATCGCTCGATCACCCGGCGACCGTCTTCAGCATCTGCGAAAGATCGGCTTCGCTGCGCAGGCCCGTGATCGACTGCACCGGCGTCGGGCTCCCCTTGAATACCAAAATGCGCGGGATGCTGTTGATGCCGAACTGGGCGGCCAGGTCACCATTCTCGTCGACGTTCAACTTGCCGATCTTCACCTTGCCGGCGAACTGATCGGCCAACTTGTCCACGATGGGAGAGAGCGCCCGACACGGCCCACACCAGGGGGCCCAGAAGTCGACCAGCACTGGGATTTCGCTCTGAATCACTTCGGACTGCCAGTTATCGGACGTGAATTCGCGGACATTCGGGCTCGCCATTCCAAAAGCTCCTATTGGGGGCCATTCCGTGGGCGATGGCCCACAACGTCGTTGTACCAAAGTTGGATGTTGGCACTCGTCAGAGGATTCAGGGTGCCGACCGTATTTCGGATCGAGGCCAGCGCATCGGCTGTGAACCTTGTCTCGACCCGCGACCTCCCCTAAAAATCATCCTGCTGGCCCTGTCGTCTAGCGGTTAGGACACAGCCCTTTCAAGGCTGCGACACGGGTTCGATTCCCGTCAGGGTCATTCACCGAACCCACGGACGCCCGCCGTGGGTTTTGTCGTTCCCGCCGAACTGTCACCTCCCGAGGTTTCCCGTGAGCAATATCCCGTGGTGGGGTTACGTCGCCCTGGCTGGCCTGGCCTGGGGCACGTATGTCCCAATCATTTTCTTCGGCGGGACCGTGCTCGGCGGCAACGCGGGCGCTCGTCTCATGGCAATCTTGTGTGTCGGTGTGGCGTACTTTGCGCTCGGTGTCGTGTTTCCGCTAGCCATGTTCACGACCGGTCAGCAACCGTGGCCGGACCTGAAGACCAACGGGCTCGTCTTTAGCGGCCTCGCCGGTGTCGCGGGCGCGATTGGCGCTATTTGCGTGATCTTTGCCAGCGGCGCGGCCGTGCGTACAGCCAAGGAAGAGCCGGCCTACACGGAGATGGACGCACGCAAAAAGGCGATCGACAAGGAAATCGCCACCGGCACCCTCAGCGACGAGGCGGAGCGTAAACAGGAGTCGGCCGCGCTGAAGGTGGAGATGGACACTTACGCTGGCAAGTACCGCCTGTTCATCGCGCCCCTGATCTTCGGTCTTGCCCCTGTGATCAATACGCTCCTCGCGAGCCTCTGGCACCCGAAGCCGGACAACCCGTGGAACTTCTCCTTTGAACCGCCGGGCTGGAAACTGGTCGCCGGCATCGTGCTTGTCGCGGCCGGCGTGTTCCTCGTGCTGTATTCCAAGGAAGAGGCCGAGGAACAGAAGAAGAAAGCGATGGCGGCGCCCAAGACGGCCGTGGCCAAGGTCGATCTAGGTCCTGCCGCCGGGTGAGGTTTGGCGTCGATAACCGCATAAACCCGAATTTAGACGGTTGCAACCTCTGCGGTCGCTGCATGCAGTAACATGCATCTCCGTGGGCTTACGCGTCCTACTAGTGGAAGACGAACCGGGGATCGCGGACTTTGTCGTCCGGGGTCTGCGCGAGGAGGGCTTTACCGTTGAGCATGCGGCCGACGGCGTTGCCGGCCTCCACGCGTTGCGCGCCGGCCCGTGGGACGCCGTGCTGCTTGATTGGTGGCTGCCCGGACTCGACGGCCTAGCACTTCTGAAACGCTATCGTTCCGAGGGCGGCGGCGACCCAATCCTGTTGCTCACCGCCCGCGACGCTGTCTCCGATCGCGTGCGCGGACTCGACGGCGGCGCTGACGACTACCTCTGCAAACCATTCGCCTTTGAAGAACTGCTCGCACGCGTTCGTGCGTTGTCGCGGCGACCGGCCCGTGAGAAGGGCACGAACCTCGCGGTTGCCGACGTGGCCGCCGATCTGGCATCGCAACGGGCGACTCGCGGCGGCCGGCGGCTCGATCTCACGGCGCGCGAATACACCCTGCTCGTCTATTTTCTGCGCCACCCGGACGAAGTATTGTCACGCACGCGGATTTATGCGGCTGTCTGGGACGAACGTTACGACGGCCTGTCGAACACGCTCGAAGTGCACGTCAAGGAATTGCGCCGCAAGTTGGAAGCCCACGGGCCGCGACTGATCTGGACGCTGCGTGGCCGCGGTTATCGCTTCAGCATTGCCGACCCCGCGGAGGGCGGCACATGACCCTCACGAATCGCGTGTCGGCGTTCTTTTTGGGCTGGCTCGGACTGGCGCTCATCGGGTTTGCCGCTGCCGTGTATCTGAGCGCGCGGGCCGATTTGCATCGCCAGATCGACGATCAAGAACGTCAGACGGCCGATCGGCTGCAAAGCACGCTCGACATGTTGGTGGCCGCAGCCGAGATACACCGGGATGGCGTTGAATGGGAAGCGCACGAGCGCACGCTGCCGCGCGGTGACATTGCGAACGGAGTTATTTGGCTGGTGCAGTTGCCGAATGGCAAAATCATCGATCGCTCACGCCCAATGCGGGTCGATTGGCTGGCCGTTGCGACGGATGACTCCGCCAATGACACCGCTGGTTCGACGTGGCGGGTTGCGCGGCGACATTTGACGCCAGGTGCTCCGCAAGTGCAGCCCCCCGAGCATCGTGTGCTCGTCGATGAACCAGCGAGCGTGATCATATACAACTCGCTTGATCTCGTTACCGCGGTCCCCTGGACGTCGATCCGCAACGACTTGCCGCGATTGGCGTGGCTGTTGACGGGACTCACGGCAAGCCTTTGGCTAACGGCGGCGTTCGTCGGTCGCTGGCTGTGCCGGCGGACCCTGCGGCCCGTGAGCGAAATGGCGGCGGCGGCGGCCAATTTGTCGGCGGCCGATCCGGCTGAGCGGTTGCACGTCCGTCCCACGGGCGACGAGTTGGAAGGCCTGGGCAATGCCTTCAATGGTGCGCTCGCACGTCTCGAAGAGGCGTTCGTTCGGCAGGCGCGATTCACCGGCGACGCATCGCATCAACTGCGCACGCCACTGGCTTCGATGCTCGGCAAGGTCGAGGTCGCGCTTCGCCGTGAGCGCGATGAGGCCAGCTATCGGGATACGTTGAGTTCCGTTGCCGACGAGATTCGCCACCTGAATCGGTTGACCGAAGCGCTGCTCTTCCTGGCCCGTGCCGACGCGGAAGCCGGGTTGCCGAACCTGGCGGACATGGACTTGGCCGAGTGGATGTCGACATTTCTCGGCGAATGGCAATCGGCGCACAAGGCCAGCCGCGTGGAACTGATCGTCGAGGGATCGGCGCCGCGCGTGCGAGCGCATTCGGAACTGCTCGGTCAGCTTGTTGACAACCTGCTCGACAACGCGATCAAGTATGGTCCAGTTGGCAAGCCGATCGTGGTGCGGGTCCGGCAGTCCGACGGCGCCGTTGAGTTGAGCGTCGAGGACGCCGGTCCCGGCATCGCGGCCGAGGACTTGCCGCACGTGTTCGACCCGTTCTTCCGTTCGGCATCGGCACGGGCCGCCGGCGTCCGCGGCGTCGGTCTCGGGTTGTCCGTTGCCCGGCGAATCGCGGAGGCAATCGGCGCGTGCTTGACGGCAGAGAGCCAACTCGGTCAAGGCAGCCGCTTCATCGTTCAATTCCAAACTTTCTGACGTTATGAACGCTATTCTGAATCGTTGCGAATTGTTTTGAGAAGTGCCTTTGGGAGGCCTCATCCTGTTCGCGACGCTTGTCGGTCGTCGAGATCGCGGGAGCCCATCGAGCGTTCGCGGCGGGGCTTGTGGCCTGGCCGCGGCGGTCGAAACGCTTGCGCGAAATCGAAGTTGACCGGCTCGCGTAGGCTTCCCGGGCCATCGGGGGCGATCGATGGCACGTTTCGCCGGCGAACGCGGACTTGGCCTCCTTCAGGCGGACCCGTGTACGGGGTAAGGTACGGGAGTCGAACCCGCGACATCCAAGTTCAACGCTTGGCGCTCTACCGGTTGAGCTAACCTTGTTGACGCCGCCAAACTCCGTTGCGGAACGCGACAATGCTATTGCAAGCGCGCCGCCCGGTGGTGGCATGTGACGTCGCGGATAGGGACCGGGGAACCCGGCCGAGGTTCACCTGGGGGCACCAGTCTGTGGCGATTTGAAAAGCAATGCGATGCGATGCACGGCAAGCGGCTTGGCGGAGGGGGGGTGGGGACGCTTGCCGCCCACCATTCGGGGCAACGACCCGCCGTATGGGCAAATGACCGTAACGGTCAGCGATGAGCCCGTACCGACGTAATGCCCTATCATGATCCTGTCCTCCTCTCGTTCCCGAGTCGCTCGCATGCTGCGCCGGAAGTACCTGTTTCCGAACGTCATTGAGCTGAACTATCAGGCCGGGCGCCGGCTCGGGGTCAACGTCTATCTCATTGACGGCGGCAACGGCGAATATGTGCTGATCGACATCGGCTTCGAAGATGCCGTCGACGACATTGTCGAACTGATTCGCCAGATGGATTTCAGCTTGTCGAAGTGTAAGGCGATCGTTGCCACGCACGCGGATGCCGACCACATTCAGGGACTCAAACGGGCCAAGACGCGGCTCAAAACGAAGGTGCTTGCACATCCGCTGAGTGTCCCGCCGATCGAGCGCGGCGACGTCATCGAGACGTACGCGACGATTACCGCGCAGGGAATCGAACTGCCGATGCCGGCCGTCAAGATCGACGGGCTGTTGCATGAGGGCGATGTGTTATCCGTCGGCGAATTGAAACTCGACGTCTGGCACACGCCGGGCCACACGCCGGGCCAGCTTGCGTTCAAGATGGGGAACCTGCTGCTGAGCGGCGACAACATCTACAAGGACAGTTGCGTCGGCGTCATCGATGCCCATCACGGGTCGAAGCTGCCGGACTTCATTCAATCGCTCAAGCGGATTCTCGCGGACGATTCGGAGTATTTGTTGCCGAGCCACGGGCCCGTGTTCAAGCGCGACGCCCGCATCATTCAGAAAGCGATCGACCGGCTCACCGGTTTTCAGTTCATGGCCGACTTCGGCACGTGTGCGGTCGACTGGCCGCTCTTGCACGAGTGGGAAGCCGACGTGATCGCAGGCCGGCTGCCGAAGTTCTAGATTCAAGTTGCGGAGATCATCATGCGCGCATTCATCGCCATTCTGTTGTTGGCCCTGCCGGCGATCGCGGCCGACGAGCCCGTCACCATCAAGCTCAAGCTTCATCCGGCGCCGGGCCAGATGATCCTATCTGACAGCCGCCACACGGACACGGGAACGACGCGCATCGAAGATGCGGACGGCAAGCTGCTCGTCGAGGTCAAGCCCGGCGGATCGGAGACGATCGAGCGAACCACCATTTTGGAAGCGGATAGCGAGGGCACGCCGACCAAGTATCTCCGCACGTTTGACAAGGCGAACGAGACGGAGAGCGGGAAGAAGAAGACGTTTTCCTATGAGGGCCGCACGATTCTCTACGAGAAGCAGAAGGACGGCAAGTTCCGCGTCGGCGTCGTCGGCAAGGACGATCTCGACCCTGCCGACGCCGAGAAGCTGGTCGACAAGGCGAACCGCCCGTCCGAGTCGGATGCGCTGATGAAGCAGTTCGCCCCGAAGAAGCCGGTCAAGGTTGGCGACTCGTGGCCGCTCGACGCGAAACTGATGGCCACGGCGATGGAATCCAAGGTGGAAGAGGCGAAGTCGTCAGTGACGGTCAAGCTGCTCAAAGTGTCCACACGCGGCAAGACGCTGATCGGGACGTTCGAACTCGACGCGAAACTCGCGGTCACCGCGATGACCGGCAAGGTGGAGATGACCTTCGAGCCGGCGATCGTGCTCACGATGAAGGGCACGATGGAGCTGGTGATCGACGGGTCGAGCACCGAAAACACGGGCGACATCGAGATGGGCATGAAGGGCGCCGGCACCTGGAAGAACGCCGGCGGAGCAAGCGGCAAGATCTCATTCGACGTCTCCGGCAAGGTCAAGGAAGTCGAAGGTGCCGAGCAGGTGGCGAAAGCAACAAAAGCCCCCGCGGTGACCTGGTTGCGGCAGCCCGGCGAGTGGGCCGCGTTCAAGCCGAAGGATGGATCGTTTACCGTCGACTTCCCCGGCGCCGCGAAAGAGGAATCGAAGAAGGGCCCGAACGGCGACACGACGGTGACCTGGACCGCTTCGGCCGAGGGCGGCGCTGTCGCCTATGTCGTCGGCACCACCGACTTCGCCGGCGCCGACCCGGCCCGGTTGAACGCCAAGGCCGTCCTCAATGCCGTCGCCAACAATCAGAAGGGCGCCAAGAACTTGAAGGACGTCAAGATCAACGACTATCCCGGCATCGAGTTCGATCGCGAAGAACTCGTCGCCGGCAAGACGCTCGAATTCCGGCAGCGCGTCGTGATGGCGAACGGCCGCATGTATCAGCAGATCGTGATCGCCGAGAAGGGCAAAGGCAAACAGGCCGACTCGGACAAGTTCTTCGCGTCATACAAGGTGCTGGCGAAGCCGGTGCCGAAAGACGATTGAACCGGACAGCGATTCCGTACAACAGACAACCCTTTTGGAATGGGCGCTTGTCATGAAAGTCGGTCTGGTTGGTTATTCCGGGTCGGGCAAGAGCACGGTGTTCCGCTGGCTCACGGGCGAAGCGCCGGACCCGGCCAAGGTTCAGCAGGGCCAGGTCGGCATGGCCGACGTGCCGGACGAACGGCTCGACAAGATGTCGGTGCACTTCAAGCCGAAGAAGGGAACCAAGCACTCCGCGATTGCGTTCCTCGATACGCCTGGCCTCATGATGGACGAGCGCAAGGACAACCCGCGGCGACTCGGCATCCTCCGCGAGGCGAACGGTTTGCTCGTCGTTCTCGACGGCTTCAGCGTGACCAATCTCGCCGAACAATTGACGAAGTTTCGTGAGGAATTGGTCTTCGCCGATCTGGACATCGTTTCGAATCGCGTCGATAAGCTGACGGGCCAGCTCAAGCGGACCAAGCCGGCCAAAGAACGCGAGGCGGATCAGGCGGAAATGGAGATCGTTAAGAAGGTGCAAGCGGCGCTCGAAGCCGGTCATTCGCCGCGCACCATGGCAATGCGGCCCGAAGAAGAAAAGCTGATCCGCTCATTCCAGCTCCTGACGCTCAAGCCGGAGATGGTGTTCGTCAATCGCGGCGACGCGGCGACTCCGCTGCCGGCCGACTTGCTCAAGCTGGCGCCGCATGCCGTCGGTGCGCCGGTGCAACTGGAACGCGAACTCGAAGAACTCGACGAAGAGAGCCGGGCGGCGTTCGCGGCTGAGCTGGGAATCAGCGGATCGAGCCGCGGGCAAACGATCCGCGACATTTTCTATGGCATGGGCCGCATCGTCTTCTTCACCGTCGGCGACGACGAGTGCCGGGCCTGGGCGATCGACAAGGGCGTGCCCGCCGTCGAAGCGGCCGGGGCCATTCACACGGACTTGTCCAAAGGTTTCGTGCGTGCCAACGTGATGAGCTACCCGGATTTCCTCGCCGCAGGCTATGAGGAGAAGCACTGCAAGACGGCCGGAACCCTGCGGCAGGAGTCGAAGGAATACACGGTCCAGGACGGGGACATCATGCACATTTTGGCGAATCGATAGCGCTACGCCGCAAGCGGCGATCATTTGGTTACCAAGCCGAACAGCGCCGGCTGCGCCACCAGCATTGTCACGGCCCACAACCCGAAAGCGATTGCGACCGCGTGGCCGAACGAAAAGCGCATGATCGGCCACAAGACGGCCACCCAGACGGCCAGGTGAAGAAAGTTGGCGAAGAGGTTGCCGAGCACCGACATCGAGCGCTTGCGATAGACCTTGCCCAGCGCGACTTGATCCATGTAGCGCTTGCCCTTCTCGGCTTCATAGCGCGTTTCATCCGTCTTGGGAAAGGTGCCGTCCGGCTTCAAGGTCGCATCGAAGCGTGTCGGCGCATCGCGCCCCTTTTCCTTGAAGAGCAGCGCCACCACCATGCCGTCCGAGTCGGAGCGGTTCCACATCTTGCCGGCGTCCGAGACGAAGTCATTGGTGTCGCCCTTGCGCACGAAGTGCACCGGCTTCTGTTCCTCCTTGCCGACCTTGCGGACCGACTGAAATTCGTCATAGGTGCCGTCGAGCACTTCGGTCTTGAAGTTGGGCAGCGTGTCGAACCGGCCCGGATCGTCCTTGTAAATGGCACACCAGCCCACGTGGAACAACGCCAGAAAAATCCCGCCGACCAACGCTCTGAGCGGTAGCTTGCGCGCGAGATCGTTGTAGAGCCAGCCCTGAAGAAACATGGATCCGAGCCACAGGACGGCCGCAAAGATCGCGGTGAGAGCGCCGAGCAGGATCGGAAGCACGAGCAGTCCTCGGGACAGGGGTCAGAAGTCAGAAGTCAGAGGTCAGAGGTCAGAGCCTGAGTTAGAACTCACTCTATTCGACTGGTCTGCATCTTCACGTTCTTTTATCAACAACTCTGACCACCGACTTCTGACTTCTGACCTCTGACTTCTGGCCCCCATGAGCGACAAACGCCTGAGCGAACATCTTCGCTCCCAACTCGACCAACTGAAGAAGACCGGCCTGTACAAGCGGGAACGGCTCATTCAGACGCCGCAGAGGTCCTCGATCCGCGTCGGCGGCAAGGACGTCGTCAACTTCTGCGCGAACAACTATCTGGGCCTCGCCAATCACCCGGAGATCGTCGCGGCCGCGCATGAGGGACTCAAGACTTGGGGTTACGGCCTGTCGAGCGTCCGCTTCATCTGCGGCACGCAGGAGCCGCACCGCGAACTTGAAACCGCCATCGCCCGCTACTTCGGCAAGGGCGATGCGATCCTGTACATCGCGTGTTTCGACGCCAACGGCGGTCTGTTCGAGCCGCTGCTCGGCGAAGAAGACGCGATCCTCAGCGATGAGCTGAACCACGCGAGCATCATCGACGGCGTGCGACTCTGCAAGGCGAAGCGCTTCCGCTACAAGCACAACGACATGGCCGATCTCCAGGCCAAACTCGAAGAGGCGAAGGATTGCCGCTTCAAGATGATCTTCACTGATAGCGTCTTCAGCATGGATGGCGACCTGGCCCGACTGCCGGAAATCTGCGATCTGGCCGACCGTCACGACGCCCTGGTCGGCATCGACGATTGCCATGCGACCGGTCATCTGGGGGCTCAGGGCCGCGGGGCCGCGGAGGAACTCGGCGTCCTCGAGCGCATCGACGTGATCACGGGCACGCTTGGCAAGACGCTCGGCGGAGCGGCCGGCGGGTTCACGGTCGCGAGCGCCGAGATCGTCGACTGGCTGAAGAACCGATCGCGGCCGTATCTGTTCTCGAATTCGGCGCCGCCATCGCTCGTGGCCGCCTCGCTCAAGGCCCTCGACGTGGCGGCACACAGCAATGACTTGCGCGCCAAGCTCAAAGCGAACACGAAGAAGATGCGCGCCGGCCTGGAGGGTGCGGGATTCACGGTCAAACCGGGGCCGACGCCGATCCTGCCCGTCATGCTCGGCGACGCCGCCGTGGCGACCGCGATGGCTGACAAGCTCCTGGGCCACGGCATCTACGTGATCGGCTTCAGTTATCCGGTGGTGCCGCAAGGCCAGGCGCGGATTCGCCTTCAGGTGTCAGCAGCTCATTCGGACGCGGAAATCGAGCGTGCGATCGCGGCGTTCACGAGTGTGGGGAGCGAGTTGAAGATTGTTTCGTAGGTCAGAGCAGATTCGCGGCGGAGACCTCAGGGCGGGCGACGCTCGCATCCCACTGTCTTGTTCCCCCTCTCCGCTTCGGAG
>DATANR010000417.1:0-29456 GCA_036266155.1 Gemmataceae bacterium
GGCAGATGAGACGGGCTATTGCCCGACGTTTACGTGGGGCGCCTACGACTTTTCGCCCGGCCGGGGTTTTTTGCGGGACCTGCGATTCCAGCGCAACCAGGGGGCAGTGTTTGCAGACGAGTTAGAGAGAGCGACTGATCACATCGGCTTGGAGAAGTTCGACTTGGTCTTTTGCCACACCGTCGGGGACTTCGAGTTGATTGGGTGGAACCGATTCCTGGACCGTCGGCGATATTCCGGCCGGTTGGCTGTGCTGCTCCGAAACACGCAACGATTTCGGACTTGCCATCCGATCAAGCGGCGGTTCCATCCGTACTGGCGATTGCGCCCGCGGTTTCTCAACGCGATCCATGCCCGACTCGGCAGCCGATTCACACTTGTCACCGACAGCAAACCGTTATCCGCGGACTTTTCCAAGGTATACCGGCACCGAATCGTAACCTTTCCTATTCCGGTCAATCGGTTCCTGCTCAATGGTACCGGGCCATCAGATATGGAAGTCGAACGCCGATTCGGTATTCGGCCGGGACCGGGTGTGCGAGTCGGATATATGGGTGATGCCCGCTCGGCGAAGGGTTTTCACTTACTCCCGGCCATGGTGGAACGGGTCCTTGCTGCGTCGGACCGAGTGCGCATTGTTATGCAATGTCCAGGGGCTGCGTCCGGACCCGACAACGTACCCCCGGCGGTTGGCGAACTGAGTGGCCAAGCACAAACGTGGGGACCGCGGTTAACCCTGATCGGCGAGCGGCTGACCGAAGAGGATTACGCCGCTCTGTTCCGGTATTTGGACGTGGTGCTCATTCCTTACACTAGCCCATCCTACGCGGAGGCCACGTCCGGCATTTTTGCCGAGGCGCTGGCATTGGGCAAGCCAGTCGTGGTACCGACCGATACCTGGATGGCCCAAGAGTTGGGCAAGACCGGCGGTGGCGTCGAGTTCCACCGCGGCGACGCATCCGACCTGTCCGCACAGGTACTACATCTCGTCAACAACCATGAGCGATATGCTGCTGCCGCCGCCGCCGGTCGGCATGATTGGAATCGGTTTCACAATGCGGACACCCTGGTTGACATGCTGCTCGCAGAAATTGGGTCGAGGCCGTTCACGCCCTTGGAGGTCTAAGCTTGGAGCCTGCGAAGACTGCTGGCCTCGACTTTTGGCGCGGCCGCCGCGTCATGGTAACCGGGGCCTCCGGGTTTGTCGGCCGCAACCTCGTCGCTCTCCTCAAGCGAACCGGTTGCGAGCTGATTCTGCCAACACGGCAAGAATACGATCTGCTCGAGCAGAATCAGGTCCGTGCCCTTTTCCGCGACGCCAAGCCCGATTACGTCCTCCATCTAGCAGGGCTCATCGGCGGAATTTTGGCGAACAAAGAGCGGCCTGCCGAATTCTGCTATCAGAATCTCCTCATGGGCACGATGCTGCTTCACGAGGCGTGGCGAGCAGGGACCAAGAAGTACGTGACCCTTATTGGTGGATGCAGCTATCCGGCCACCGCCCCCAGTCCCATTCGCGAGGAAGAACTCTGGAACGGCTACCCACAAGCCGAGAGCGCCCCATACTCGCTTGCCAAGAGCATGAGCGTCCTTCAGGCCCGCGCCTACCGTAAGCAATACGGATTTGACGCCATTGTTCTTGTCCCGGGAAACCTTTACGGCCCCCATGACAACTTCGGGCTGACGAGTTCACACGTGATCCCCGCCCTGATTCGGAAGTACGTGGAGGCCCGACGAGACGGGCGAGATGAGGTGATCGCCTGGGGAACCGGCCGGCCAGTACGGGACTTTGTATACGTTGGGGATGCGTGTGAAGCCATCGTGCATGCCACAGCGACCTACAGTGGAGGCGACATCATTAACATCTCGTCAGGTGTCCCCACGACAATCAAGAGCTTGGTCGATACCATTGCCGACCTCGTTGGCTATGAGGGCCGGATCATCTGGGACGGGACAAAACCGGACGGGCAGATGGAGAAGGGGTTCGACGTCCACCGCATGCACGACGTGCTTGGATACCGGTGCCCAACCGCCCTGCGTGATGGGCTAGTGGAAACGATCGCATGGTACGAGGCCAACGCTACCATCGCCCGGGGCGACTTGGCGGCCATCGGAACGGCTCGATGACGGTGACGGTAATTGGCGCGCGGGGATTCGTCGGGTCAGCGTTCGTGTCGCACCTGGCATCGATCCAAGGCGTAGAAGTGATGTCGGTCACCCGCGACAACTACGCTGACCTGCGGGGCCGGAGCAGTGACATCGTCATCGAGGCGTCATGCAATTCAAAGAAATACTTAGCAGACGAGCGGCCAGTCGAGGAGTTCGAGTTGTCCGTAGTTCATCGCCAGCGGACCCTGATCGACTTTCCAGCCGGACTACACGTCCACGTGTCAAGCGTGGACGTTTATAGCGACCTGTCATCGCTGGAAGGGACTCATGAAGACACCCCAAACGACCTAGCTAGGGTTTCCCGCTACGGTTGCCACAAGTTGCTCGCCGAGCAACTTGTCCGCCACTACGCACGCCGCTGGCTAATTGTCCGGCTAGGCGGGATGGTGGGCCCCGGGCTCCGGAAAAACCCGGTTTACGACATTCTTCACGGCCTGCCGCTCCGCATCCACCCGGATTCACAGTACCAGTTCATGCATACCGCGGCAGTCGCCCGCATCGTTTGGCAGTTGATCGAGTCCGGGCAAGTGGATGAGGTGTTCAACGTCTGCGGCGTGGGGCTCATCTCGCCACGCGAGATCGGCCGACTGGCTGGCCGCCAGATGGATCTGAGCCAGGTCGGGGCCGGCGACGGCGCTCGGGTTGTCCATGCCAACACGGACAAACTCCGACGGCTGGCGATCCTACCCGACACGGAGGCGACTGTGGCGGCCTTCGTGACCCGACCGTTCGGAGCAACCGAGTGACCGACCCGCGGGTGACCGTCGTAGTGCCGACGCACAATCGACCGGCCCTCCTAACCGAGACGCTTGCCGGGCTCCGTTCCCAGGACCTGCCGATTCCAGACTACGAGATTGTGGTCGTTGATGACGGGTCGAAACCGCCGGTGCAGATCCCGCGATTCGTTGGTGGGCCAGAGGTTGGTCTCATTCGGCTGGGCGGGAGTGAGCGGTCGACGGCCCGTAATGTCGGGGCCGCGGCCGCGCGAGGAGAGTTGTTGGTGTTCGTCGATGACGATATGTCGGTCGGGCCGAACTTCCTCACTCAGTATTTGCACGCCCACGCCCAATGGCCGGACACACTGCTAGTCGGAGCCACCGAGCTCCCGGCCGAGGCCCGCCGCAAGCCATTCGGGCGCTTTCGATACCGGCTCGAGCGGCAAGGGGTGCCAACTGCCTGCGGCCCAGTTGGTGCGGCGAACTTCTGCGCCGCTGGCAACATGGCGATACCCCGTCACCAGTTTCTCACGCTGGGTGGGTTTGACAGTGAATTGGCCAGCGGTGAGGACCAAGACTTGGCCCTGCGACACTCTGCTTCCGGCCGGCGGATTGTGTTCGTCCCGGGGGCCGCCGCCGTCCACCGGGACCGTGCAATGGATGTGCGTGGATATTGCCGCCGGCATGAATGGGGGGCCGAACAACTCCTACCCTTCTGTCGCCGATATCCGGAGTGGCCTGACAACGTGATCCGGGCGCAGGTCAACGGCCTTGCGGGCCCGGCCGACGGGGCGGTTGGCCGATTGCGGAAGGGCATGAAGTCACTGTTGGCCGGCCCCGCGGTTACAGAGATCCTGTTCGTTGCCTGTTCATATCTGGAGCGTACCGCTCCAGACTCCCGCCTGCTGGACAAGTTGTACCATGTGCTGCTAGGCACCCACATCTTTCGCGGCTATCGGAGAGGTATCGCCCGGTCTCAGCAGGCGACGAGGCGAGTAGCTTGAGACGCCTATTTCATTTTGCCGAGGACGGGGACACGAGCGGGTACTTCCCTCAGTTGCCCGTTTGGCACGATCGGACCCGATACGAGCTTTCGTTTGGCACGCTACGGCCAATGGAGCCGCGGCTCCGGTCCCATATGGAAGCACACGGGGTCACCTGTTTCAGTTGTAACTGTCGTAGCCGAGCATCCTATCCGGGTGGGCTGATCCGACTCGTAAGACATCTCCGGCGGGCACGGATCGACATCCTTCACACGCATCTGTTCGAGCCGGCTATGGTGGGCCTGATGGCTGGGCACGTCGCCCGGACGCCTGTTCGGATATTGACCCGGCACCATTCCGATTACCACACCCGAATCAACAAGCGCTGGCACATGGCCTTGGATCGGCTCACGACGCGACTGAGCCACGCGGTGGTCGCTGTTTCGGAGCACACGCGCGACCACCTGATCGCGGTAGAGGGGGCGCCGCCGCACAAAGTGGTAGTGGTCCACAACGGCATTGACTTTAACCGCGTCCGGTCTCCGGACCCAAACAGTCGGGCCCGCATCCGCAACGAATTCGGGGCCGAGAACTCGTACCTCTTGCTAGCAGTCGGGCGGATGCACCCCGAAAAGGGTTATCAGCAATTGTTCCGGGCGATGGCCGGCATCAAGGCGCGGGCTGACCGACCGGTTCACTTGCTCATCGCCGGTACCGGCCCGCTTCTTGAATACTTCCGGGCCGAGGCGGACCGGTATGGGTGCGGGGCCGAGATAAAGTTCCTCGGCTTCCGTAACGACGTGATGGATTTAATGGCGGCGGCCGACCTGATGGTGCATTGTGCTGTAGCTGAGGCGTTCGGACTGGTGCTTGCCGAGGCAGTTTATTTGGGAACTCCCGTGGTCGCAACGAGGGTCGGAGGAATACCAGAGATTATTACCGACGGGCTCGACGGCGTCCTAGTACCCCCAACGGATTCGTCGGCCTTGGCCGACGCCGTTATCGACCTGCTTCAGAACCCCGCTCGCCGCCGACGGATGATCGGTGCGGGCCGGGAAAAGATCCAGGACCGCTTCCGGTTCGAGACGATGGTGCAGCGGTACGAGGCCCTTTATGAGGAGATGAACCCTACGCGCCCAACCTTTAGAACGGGTGCGGTTGCGGCAGGAGGTGTGTTATGACAGTCGCCATCGTGACCGGGTCAGCCGGTTTGGTAGGTTCGGAAGCTGCCCGGTTTTACGCAGGCTTGGGTTATGAAGTCGTCGGGATTGACAATGACATGCGGGCCTACTTTTTCGGCCCCGGGGCGTCGTCTGCGTGGAATCGCGCGCGGCTCGAAGCCGAACTCAAAGGGTACTGGCATGAGACCCTGGACATCCGGGACGCAGATGCTGTTGACCGGCTGTTCGCCCGGCACGGGCGACGGGTTGGAGTAATTATTCACGCGGCCGCCCAACCGTCCCACGACTGGGCGGCCAAGGAGCCACTCGTTGACTTTGACATAAACGCCCGGGCCACACTGTTACTCCTCGAATGCGCACGTCAACACTGTCCTGAAGCACCGTTCATCTACATGTCGACGAACAAGGTATACGGCGACACGCCGAACCGGCTGCCGCTCCGGGAAACCGAGACGCGGTGGGAGATCGACCCGGCCCACCCGTACGCCGGGGGGATCGACGAGACCATGTCCATCGACTCCTCGATGCACAGCCTGTTCGGCGCATCCAAGCTGGCGGCGGACGTGATGGTCCAGGAGTACGGCCGGTACTTCGGGATGCCGACCGTCTGCTTCCGCGGCGGATGCCTGACGGGGCCGAACCACTCGGGAGCCCAGTTGCACGGGTTTCTCGCCTACCTGATGCACTGCGCCGTCACCGGGACCCCTTACACGGTCTTGGGGTATCAGGGTAAGCAGGTGCGGGACAACATCCACTCATACGACCTGATCCAGGCGTTCGAGGCGTTCCGGGCGGCCCCCCGACCGGGGGAGGTTTACAACATGGGCGGCGGACGGTTCAGCCATTGCTCGGTGCGGGAGGCGATCGACATGTGCGGGGAGTTGGTCGGCCGCCCAGTCGAAGTCCGGTATGACCCGCGGAACCGGGCGGGGGACCACGTCTGGTGGATCAGCGGGCTGGCTAAGTTCCAGACGCACTACCCGGCCTGGCGGCCGACCTGCGACCTCCAGCAGACGCTGACCGAGATGCGGGACTCCCAGGTGGCCCGGCGGGTGGCCGGCTAGAAGGAGACAAGCCATGTCCGACGTGACCATCTTGATCAGCTCATTCGACCGGTACTCGGACTGCTGGCAGCCCGTTTGCCACGGGTTTCAGAAGTACTGGCGGGACTGCCCGTGGCCGGTCCTGTTGATGACCAATGAAAAGGACTTCGACCACCCGGCGGCCCGGGTGCTCAAGGTCCGCGGCGGGGCCGATTGGTCGGCCCGGATGATCGACGCCCTAGACCGGATCGAGTCGCCGTACGTGATGTACTTTCAGGAGGACTACTGGCTCACCGAGCCGGTGGACACGCCCCGGATCCTTGAGTACTTCCGGCTAATGCAGGAGCACGGGCTGAACTATCTCCGGTTCCTGGCCTACCCGGCCCCGGCTCACGACTTCGAGCCCGACCCGCGACTGGGCCGGATCGGAGTGGACGGGGCGTACCGGACGTCCGTCCAGATCACCCTCTGGCGGCGGGAGGTGTTCCGCGACCTGGTCCGAGACGGAGAGACGGTCTGGCAGTTTGAAATCAGGGGGACCGAGCGGAGCCGTAAGTATGGGGACACATTCGTCGCGATCCGGCCGAACGGAAAGGACGAGTACGCCAACGGCATCCGGTACGTCTGCACGGCGGTGAACGCGGGGAAGTGGGCCCGCATGGCCAAGGCCTACGCGGCCCGTGAGGGGTTGGCTGTGGACTTTTCCAACCTCCCGTCGGACACCTGGTGGGACGGCTTCAAGCGCTGGCGGCCGGTCGGTCCCTTCGTCGTCAAATGGTTGCACCGGGCCAAGACCGTCCTCCTTCACCCAACGACGGCGTTCCGAAAGGCCCGGGCGAAGGTGTCACGATGACAACCGCTCACACCGGCCCGCCGTCCCGGTTGCGGCGCTGGCTCCGCCGGAGTCCGCGCGAGTGGGCCTGGGTGATCCGCCGACGACTGTTCCCGAGCTGGCCGCACCGGGTTCGGTTTGACGGCGACCTGATCCTGGAGATCGACCCACGGGACGAGTTGGCCACTCGGTACGTCCTGGGAGAAGGGTTCGAGCCCGACGTAACCGCCTACTTCCGCGACCGTGTCCGCACCGGCATGGTGGTCTTCGACATCGGTGCAAATGTCGGGCATTTTACGCTTCTTGCGGCCAAGCGGGTCGGTCCAACGGGACAGGTTTACGCCTTCGAGGCATCCCCGACCGAGTACAAGAAACTGACTGCCAACGTCGCGCTGAACCGCCTGACCAACGTCGTGACCAACCCGATGGCCGTGTGCGACCGGACGGGGACGGTTTCGTTCCAAGTCTGTAGTGACGGCCTCGGCCTTTACAACTCGCTGGGCACGCCGCTCCGGCAGACGGCGACCAGCCTGCAAGTCCCGTGCACGTCGCTGGACGACTATCTCCAGGCGACCGGGATGGTACGCGTAGACGTCCTCAAGATCGACGTCGAGGGGGCTGAGCGCCTAGTACTGGCCGGCGGGCACCGCCTCCTCTTGCGCTCGGACGCGCCAGAGGTGGTCTGCGAGTTCTGTGACGGCACTCTCCGCGGTATGGGTTCGTCGAGCAGGGAACTGCGCCGGGCATTCGAAGAATTGGGATACCGCGTCTTCCGGTACGACCCCGGTCTGCGGGCATTAGTCTCCGAACCCTTGCGGGATCACTACGACTACGACAATCTAGTTTGTTCGAAGGCTCGGAACCGCTCGGACGAGGACGGCCAACTCGATTGAATTGGCGGGGTCGGGAGTGGGAAATGGGGGTAAGGGACCGCCGACAGTCCGCTGGGCCTGTTCGGACGAGCCGGCGACGGGGAAACCGAACCGAGGCGCGAACGTGATGAAGGCAATCGCTGCGCGGGTGAAACGGGTCGCCCATACCCTCCTTGACAGTTGCGGCTACACCGCGATCCCGTCCTGCGTCGCCCACTTCCGTGGGGACCGGTACGTTCAACATAACGCGCGGCGTCTCGAGCACCTGGCCAGCCTGCGGATACCGGTCCGCGGCCTCTCCGTTCTCGAACTCGGGGCGGGAGTCGGCGATCATTCCAGCTATTACTTAGACCGTGACTGCCGGGTGACAATTACCGAGGCGCGAGGATCACTCCTCTCTTATCTGCGCAAGCGGTTTCCGAGCGCTGACGTCCGAGCTCTCGATATGGAGTCGCCCGAGAAAACCCCGGTCGAGAAAGCTGACGTCGTGCACTGTTACGGGTTGCTGTACCACTTGAGCGACCCCGAGAGAGCGCTCGACTTCGTGGCCGGCCACACCGATCAGTACCTGTTTCTGGAGACGTGCGTATCCTTCGGCGACGGCGAAACCATTAACCCGACTCCCGAGGACATGGCGAACCCAACCCAGGCCATCAGCGGAGTCGGCTGCCGCCCGACGCGGCCCTGGCTGCTCCGGGCGCTCAAGAGCAGGTTCGAGCACGTCTACGTGCCACAAACCCAGCCCAATCATGAGGAATTCCCGACCGACTGGTCAGTACCCGGCCCGGTCGGTCTCCTGGCGCGGGCGGTCTTCGTTTGTTCCCGGACCGAACTGGCCAACGACCTGCTGCTGAGCGAATTGCCGTCCCAACAGCGCCGCCACGAATGAAGGGACCCAACCCTGTCGGAGCGGCGGCCACGATATTGAACCCGACCCCGGACATTATGGGCCTGCCTGTCGTTACTGCCATCATTCCCACGTTTAACTCCGCGCACTTTCTGCCGAACGCGGTAGACAGCGTCCTGGCACAATCGGTTTCCGACGTCGAAGTACTGGTCGTTGACGACGGTTCGACGGACGGAACTCCGGACGTGTTGAGCGGGTATGGGTCAAAGGTCCGTGGTTTCCGTCAAGAAAACACGGGCGTGGCGGTGGCCCGCAATCGCGGGCTGGCGGAGGCCCGTGGCCGGTACGTCGCTTTCTTGGACGCCGACGATACGTGGGAGCCGCAGAAACTGGAGCGTCAGTTGGCCGCCCTGGCCGGGTCCTCCTGCCGGGCCAGCTACACAGCCTACACTGCTGTAACCGCGGCCCTGGCGCCCGTAGAGGTGCGGCGGTTTCCCCCCCGCGGCCCGGTCCGCGAGCGGCTGTTGTGTGCTGGCAATGTCATCGGTACCCCCAGCACGGTCCTGGCGGAACGGGACCTGTTCGCCGAGGTCGGTGGGTTCGACCCGGCCCTGAGCCAATGCGCCGATTGGGACATGTGGGTCCGGCTGTCTTCCCGGACCGACTTCCTCTACGTCGATGAACCGTTGGTCCGCTACCGGGTCCACGACGGCAATATGAGCCGGAATCTCCTTCTGCTCGAGGCCGACAGCGAGCGGGTGCTGGCCAAGGCATTCGCGGCCCCCGACATGCCGGCCGGCCTGCGGGCCCGCCGCCGAGCGGCGTTGGCGTACAACGCGATGGTCCTGGCCGGCTCGTACCTGCACGCCGCCAACTATCGGGCGGCGGCCCGGTGCCTGGTGCGCTCGCTCATGCTCGACCCGGCCAGGGTGGGCTATGCAGCCGCCTTTCCGGCGCGCATACTAAATCGTTGGACGGCCCGCCGACAGCCTGCCGGCCGCCCTTGAGCCCGCGAATCTTATATCTGGTCTACTGGGGCGCATGCGAACCCCTCGGCCAGTCCCTCGTGATCCCAGCCGTGACCCGGCTAGCCGACCTCGGGGCCCGCGTCACCCTGATGACTTTTGACAAGACGGCCGACCGGGCCAATGCAGGGCTGGTGGCCGCTACCGCGGCGGAGTTGAACCGGCATGGGGTTCGGTGGCTGCCGCAAAGCTACCACAAGAGGCCCAAGGCGGCGGCCAAGGGCCTCGACTTCCTCCTCGCATGGGCGACCGGGGCGGCGGCCGGGCGGTTCGACCTGGTGCACGCCCGGACCTATACCGGTGGGCTGATGGGCCTGCCGTTGGCCCGGCTGTTGCGGACTAAGTTGGTCTACCACAATGAGGGGTTTTACCCGGACGAACAAGTGGACGGAGGGGTCTGGCGGCTCGGGTCGGCCCGGCACCGGCTGGCCCGGTCCCTGGAGGGCCGCTTATATGCCACCGCCGACGGGATCATCGCCCTGTCGCACCGGGCCCGGTCCGTCATCGATGCCCTGCCGCCTGTTCGCCGCCGCCGGACCCCGACAACTGTCGTGCCGAGTTGCGTTAATCTTGACTTGTTCCGGCCGCTGGCCCGGCCGCAGGCGCTGGCCAACGAACTGCGGCTGGTCTACATCGGCACGATGGGTTTGCGATACCTTTTCCACCGAGTGGCGCGGTTCGTGGCGGTTGCCCGCGAAGAATTGGGAACCGTCCGCCTGCGGGTCCTCACCCGGACCGACCCGGCCGAGGTAACGGCGACGTTGCGGGCGGCAGGTCTGCCGGACCACGCGTGGTCGCTTGGCAGCGTGCCGCACCTCCAGATGCCATGCGAGTTGGCCCATCAGCACGCCGGCCTATTCTTCCTCACCCAGGGGATTAGCGAGCACGGCTGCTCGCCGACAAAGGTTGGGGAGTACTGGGCGTCTGGGCTGCCGGTCGTATCCACGCCAAATGTAAGTGATACAGACAACATCGCGCGCCGTTATCGGGTTGGAGTGGTAGTCAACGAGCACACGGACAATGAATACCGTCGGGCTGCGCGTGAACTGCTTGGGTTACTCGATGATCCCGAACTCTCAGTTAGGTGTCGGCGAGCGGCCGAAGACCACTATGATCTTGACGCAGCTTGCCGCCGCCAGATGGCCTTGTACAAGACTGTTCTGACTCGAAAGAGCGGCCGAACATGACCGTGTGGAAGCGGGTGCGGGGGCCGCTCAAATTCTTGCGCACCTCGCAGCCTTTCAACGGAATTGCTACTTTTGGTGCGCGGGCTTTTTTGTCAGGCCTGGGCGCACGGTCCGAGTGGCTAATTAAGCATTTACATCGGTCCGGTCGAGTGTCAATCCGACTACCGAACGACCGAATATTGCGCCTGTGGTCACGTGGCGATGACTGGGTGTCGAATCAGGTTTACTGGCGCGGGTGGGACGGATACGAGCCGGAAACGACTCAACTATTCTTCAGACTCGCCGCGCAGTCAACAGTTACACTCGATGTCGGGGCCTATGTCGGCTATTTTTCACTATTAGCCGCACATGCGAACCCCGCTGGTCGAGTGTGCGCATTTGAGCCGTTACCCGCCGTATTTGAACGCCTGACTCGAAATGTTGCGTTAAACGGACTTACAAACGTCGAGTGCGTGGCCGCAGCGGCCAGTGACTTCGACGGCGAGGCGGATTTCTTTCATATTCCCGATGGGTTGCCGACAAGTTCTAGTCTTTCGGCCGAGTTCATGCACGCCACCACAAGCCACCATTCCCGGGTCACGGTCGCACGACTCGACCGCATGCTTGAGCATCGCGATTTGCCGCGCGTCGACCTCATCAAAGTGGACGCAGAAACGGCCGAACCAAGTGTGCTACGCGGCGCGGCCCGCATTCTTGAACGCGATCGTCCGCACATTTTTTGTGAGGTCCTGGCGGATCGAGCCGATGGGATCGCGCTCGAAAAAACATTACGCCCCCTCGGCTATCGCTACTTTTTGTTGACAGACGCCGGCCCCGAGCCGCGCGAGCGCATTGAGGGTCACGCACGCTGGCTGAATTATCTCTTTACCAAGCTTACGCAGACTGAGATCAGTGCTCTTGCAGGACGCCAATTCGCATGAAGTCGACTTGTCCAGCTTGTGACCGCGGTCATTCCAGTTCTCTCGGCTTTAAGGCCGGCTATTGCTATCAACAATGCACGTGCTGCGGAGTGGTGTGGACATTCATACCGCCAAACTCTACAGAAGTGCATGAGCTTTACGAACACTACTACGATCATGGTCGGTTTCTAATTCCATCCGCGACTGCCAACTCGTTGACCGCAGTGGCAGCGTTGTTCGAACCATTCCGGCAGTCCAGTCGCATATTAGACATCGGCTTTGGTGCTGGCGGCATCCTATCCGCGGCGGAACAACGCGGTTGGAAGTGCTTTGGCGTGGAGGTTAATCCGGCCTCACTGGCTTACGGGAAAGGCCGGGGCTGGATTGTCTCGGCGAACCCTCAGCAAGATCATCGCTTCCCCGTTCATGGCTTCGATGTCGTCACAATGTTCGAAGTCCTCGAACACCTTGGCAGCCCAGACGAGGTTTTACATTTGGCCGCGCAATATTTACGCCCCGGAGGCCTCCTGTATCTGACCACGCCAAATTCTCGTTCCCTCAACCGACGTCTCCTGCATCTCGATTGGAGTGTATTCGCTCCGCCGGAACATCTGGTCTTGTGGACTCGTCGAGGTATACGGTTGGCGTTGTCCCGCACCGGCTTCAATTGTCGGATGGTACGGACCGAAGGGCTCAACCCCGCCGAAATCGTAGCGCGTGGCCGACGACGTTCGCTCGACACGAAGCTGGTCAGCCGCAATGATGCCGGTTTGCGGTTGAATGAATCCATGACGAGAAGCCCACTACGGCGCTGCCTAAAAACACTCATCAATCGCGGCCTTAGCCTGCTGGGGATCGGCGACACCCTCAAGGTAATCGCCATCCGAAAGCGATCCGACGTCCGGCATAACTAATCGAAATTACCAACGATCGCATTCGGCTTTGCGCGCTGCTCCCCTACCCGGTCGGAATGGTCCCGAGCCAGCGGTTTAGGATCGAGCAATGGCTGCCAGCCTTAACGGCACTGGGAGTGGATACGGACCTCTTGCCGTTCGCGGATAGACCTTTGATGCGTGTCTTGCACCAGCATGGTTGGCTTGTTTCCAAGGTTCTTGGCAGTCTGAGGGCGGTCGCCGGGCGAGCGGCCGACATACTAACTCGCCTTCGTCGGTACGACGTTGTTTTGATACATCGGGCCGCCTTTCTCGCAGGTCCGGGGATCCTCGAAAGGACTGTCCGCGTGGCCGGCAGGCCAATCATCTTCGACTTCGATGATGCGATTCATTTGCTCCACACGACCAACGCCAACCGCCTCTTGGGCTGGCTCAAGTTTCCAGGAAAGACGGCTGCGGTTTGCCGAATGAGTGATCTGGTTGTAGTTGGCAATTCCTTTCTCGCCGAGTTTGCGCGACGGCACAACGATCGCGTTGAAATCGTCCCTTCGAGTGTGGATACCAAACGGTTCACGCCTCACACGCGCTCGACCGAACATCATCGCCCAGTTCTTGGCTGGACTGGTAGCTCCACATCGCAAACATATCTCGAAGCATTTGCTCCCGTCTTGAGTGAACTTGTGCGTCGGCTGGGGGTCGAGCTACGCGTACATTCAGATCGGCCACCCGAGTTGCCTGACATCCCTCATATTTGGCGTCGTTGGTCACCTGGCACCGAGGCAAGCGAAGTAGCCGAATTCGATATTGGCATCATGCCGATGCCGGATGATCAATGGGCTCGCGGCAAGTGTGCAATGAAGGCGTTGATCTACATGGCGAGCGGGGTTCCTACAATTTGCTCGGACGTCGGCGCCAACCGCGACGTCATTCGCCATGGCGAGAACGGCTTTTTGGTGCGCACAGCCGAGGACTGGATCAATACCGTTGCCGCGCTGATTTCTGATTCAAGTTTGCGTGCACGAGTTGGAATGTCCGGACGCCACGCCGTTGAAGACCATTACTCCACCCATGTCTGTGGTGGAAAATTTGCGCGCTTGGTTCGCGAAATTGTGAATCGCTCTCATCGACGCCAAATCGGCTCAAGCGCCAAGAGACGGATAAACGCTCTACAGTCCGCTTGAGTAGATGCCGACGGAGCACAAGCAAATCGACATGCTGTTGCACATTCCAAATATCACCCCGTGAAGGTCCTCTCGATCCAATGACCAATGTAGCAACGCAAAAACAGAAAGCCATCGAAGTCCATTCGGACCAAGCCGATCTGTTTGCCGACCGGTACACGGGTCTCGGGCAGCGGATGGAATATCGCGATTGCTTCAATTATAGCCGCTACCACCTCGATCAATTGTTGACTCGCTATCTACCCAGGGCCGGTATTGGAGTTCGCCTTTTGGATGTGGGGTGTGGCACCGGACACCATTTGGCCGAATTGCGGGCACGCGGTTACGAAGTGGCAGGCATTGACGGTTCAACCGAGATGCTCGAACACGCGCGCACATTGAACCCGGGCACGGATATCCGGCAGGCCGATGTGGACGCCCTCCCGTTTCCAGATAACAGCTTTGATTTCGTTCTTTGTGTGGAAGTATTTCGTTATTTGCCAAAGCCTTCGGCTGCGATCCGGGAGATGGCGCGCGTTCTCAAGCCGGGTGGCGTTTGCCTGGTAACGGCGAGTCCTCTCCTGAGCATGAACGGGTATGCCCTGGTTAACCGCCTTGCCCGAGTCATCCCCGCTTGGCGTCTGACACAACTTCGGCAATTCTTCACCACCACGTTGCATGTTCGCCGCGAATTTCGGATGGCAGGTTTCGACCGTGTCAAAGTCCATGGCGTGTATTTTGGACCGGTCAACTGGGTCGAGCGTCTTTGCCCACCGATGCTACCTTCGTTTCTTCGCATGTGGAAGCCGATTGACCGAGCCATCGCGGACCGACCCGTCGTCCGTGAATTCTCCAACATGTTTTTGGTCCATGCGGTAAAGCCCCTGTAACACGGCAGCGCCAGGAGAGCACATTTCCGAGCGTACCACGGTCAGAGGCAGCCCGATGATTGAGCTGGAGCAGGGGGTGTTCACGATCAGCCTCGACTTTGAGCTGATCTGGGGCACCCTCGACTTATTCGGTACCGCGGGTTTCGAGCGCGCCGTCCGAGTCGAGCGGGAATTGATCCCGCGACTGCTTGAACTCTTTATCGAGTTTCGCGTGCCGGCTACTTGGTGCGTCCTGGGCCACTTGTTCTTGTCAAGCTGTCGCCAAGTCGCGGGCACGAAGCACCCAGAGATCGTTCGACCGAACCACGCCTGGGACGTCCAGGATTGGTTTGAACGTGACCCATGTGGTAACGAGGCGTCCGACCCGCTGTTTTACGGATGCAGTTTGGTTGAACTCATTCACGCCTGCCAAGTTCGGCAGGAGATCGGCTGTCACTCGTTTTCCCACGTCATCTTTGGCGACCCGGGCTGTTCCGCGGAAGCAGCCGCCAGCGAACTCGCGATGTGCGTGCAATTGGCAACCGCGATGGGGATCGAGTTGCAGTCATTTGCATTTCCGCGAAACTCCGTCGGCCATCTCGACCGATTGCGGGAGCATGGGTTTCGGTTCTTTCGGGGGCCGGAGCCGAACAGCTTGTCGCAGCGCCCCTGGAATAATCTGTACAAGCGATTGTCGCATCTGTGGGCTGTGCTTCGAGCCGCCGAACCACCGGTGGTTTTGCCGGCCATGACACCAGAAGGCCTCTGGGACATTCCTGGCTCGATGATCTATTTCCCGATGCATGGATTGCGGCGCCATATTCCGCTCGGGCTTCGAATAAAGCGAGCAGTCAAGGGACTGGAAGCAGCGGCACGGTTGCGCCGTGTGTTCCACTTGTGGTTCCACCCGACGAACCTAGCCGACCAGCCGGAGCAAATGTTCGCTGGTTTACGAGCTATTCTCGAACATGCAACTCGCCTGGTGGAGCGGGGAACTCTGCGCATCTTGCCAATGTCGGGGGTTCTTTCGGCGCGAAGTGAGCATTTCAGTTAGAATAGAGTTAGGAACGCAGATTCTGCGAGTCTGACTGTCTACGACACGTCAACTCAGGACAAACTCAGCAATGGAAGACGTTGGTTTGGCGTCAGGACTGATCGCACTCGCGCTCTTGGCTGGAGCTGGCGCAATTGTAATTCAGGTTTCGTCTGGCGATCCGGGGTCAAAGGTTTTCCAGACTCGCCTCTTTTTCGCGGCCCTGATGCTAAGATTTGCGGCTTCGCTCGCCATTTATCAATTCGGCTTTATTAACACCATCAAGGACGAGGACGGTAGCGGCTGGGTGGCAGGCATGGTCTACAATCAGGCTTGGGAACAACAAGGCCGCACTGTCACGGACTTGCCCGCGATGGTCGTTGACGCTTACGAGACCAAGAATAAGGGCTACTACCATCTTCTTGGATGGTTCTTTTTCGTGACCGGATTGCAAGGCCGCTTGGCGGCCGCGGCTTTGAATTGTTCCTTCGGTGCAATGACTGTTGTGCTCACATATCGGACTGCCAGGCTCCTTTTGACCATTCGCGGAGCTTCGTGGGCAGGATGGTGTTCGTGCTTGTTCCCATCCTTGATCTTGTGGTCTGCCCAAACGGTCAAGGAACCAGTTGTCATCTTCCTGGAATCGGTCGTCTTGTATGCGACCCTCCGCTTGAGAATGTCGCTGCTCAACCCCAAGTACCTTTTCTTGTGCGGTGGGGCGATTATTCTGCTAATGCCCTTCAGGTTCTATGCCGCTTATGTGTCGGTAATCGCCGTGCTCCTTGGTCTCCTTGCCGGTGGCAGTCGTGCCGGTCGAATTCCCGGGGTCTTCGCGGCTGGCCTGCTGGCCGCTGTGCTCATCGCCGCTTTCGGCGGTTTTCTGCAAAAGGAGCGATCGGCGGACTATATGGATCTTAAATACATCGAGAGTTTCCGGCGGAACTCTGCGATTGGTGAGGGATCTGGTTCAGCGGCCTACATTGAAGCAGATCTTAGCTCGTCCGTCGGGTTTGGACTGGCCATGGCGTTCGGAGGTGTGCACCTCCTTTTTGCTCCATTCCCATGGCAGTGGACGAGTTTGCGGGCCATGTTGGTGGCTCCCGAGACGATCTTCTGGTGGTGGCTGTGTTGGAGATACGTGGGACCCGGATTGTGGTATGCCTCTCGAAAACGCCTAGCGGACTTTGCACCGCTATTACTCTTCGTTGTTCTCATGGCTCTGCTGTATTCGGTAATGTTCAGCAACGTCGGCCTAGCCTATCGACAGCGTGCGCAGCTCTTGCCATGGCTTTTCGTCCTCGGGGGTCTCGGACGGGAACGTCACCTGTGCCGCATGGCTTCGCCTCGCCGACTCATCATGACTCCCGGCGGCATTCCGAGAGCCAAGTCGGTCGCCGGAATAGTTTAGATTGAATGAAGTGCATGTGCAGCAACGCCGGAATCTTTAATCGCCGGGGTCGGCCAGTGAACTGACCTGCCCCAGTTCGTTTACGCGGCCGACTTGTCCACCCTGGGCTGGACGTGGCTGGATACCACGTCAACGGCCCCCGAAAAGGGAAACGCCAACGTAGCACAGCCTCTGCGTGCGGCAGTAAAGCCGCCGCAGGGAGACAAGGATGCTTTCGTGTTCGGCGATCACGAGGATCGCGTCGACCCGGCACGGCTAGCGACGGTGAAAGTCACCGTCGCCGGCCTAAAGAAAGGCTCCAAGGTGCGGGTACTATTTGAATACCCTGAACTCGTATCCGAGGAGGGTTGCTTCGTCGATGACTTCCGCGGCACGAACCTGTACCAGCGTTACGGCGGCGAAGGAACCGGCGACGGCGACAATCTAGTGGCCGTGCATGTTTACGCGGTGCCCCGCTAGGCTCTGCTGACCTCGCCGCCGCACTTTCCCCTGCGTCATCCTTTCTCGCTCCAATCCCACCGCCTAATGGTGGGCGGCATCGGCCCGCACCCCCCTCCCTTGGCTCCGATGCACTGCATCACATTGCATCGCATTCCAATTCCCGAGCCGCTCTTCACCAAAACCACCCTCCCAAGTCTTTGTCCAGCCAGTGGCGTCAATCTTTGCCCTGAAGCTGCAACTCGCGAATGACGACGTCGAGCTGGTCGCGGGCGGTGCGGTTGCCGGGCTCTTGGGCGAGGACGGTCTCCAGTTCGCGGCGACAATCCGACAACGCCCCGGCACGATGCAGGGCCCGCGAGTAGGCCAGGCGCATAGAAGTGTTGCGCGGCGCCAGGCCGACTGCTTGGCGATAAGCCGCGGCAGCCCGATCCGGGTGGCCGAGTGCCGACTCCAATCGAGCTTCCAGATCCCAGTCCGCCGCCTCCTTAACGGCCCGGTTGCCGATGAGGCTCAGAGCCCGTTCCAGATAGGCGCGGCGGGCTGGGTTTGAAGGTCCGGAGTTCGCGAACAGGTTATCGGCCGCGGCCAGTATGCGCTCCGGCTGGTCGGGCAACACGTCGCGTAAGATCACGTCAGGTGCGAGTCGCGAACGCACTGCTCCCAGGATGTCCACGAGATGGACCGGGGCGATGGAGAGCGAAGCACGCCAGTCGGCGCAGGCTCCGGCCACGTCGCCCGCATCCCAGCGTGCCTGGCCGCAATAGTAGATCATCGTCGCGTCGGTCGGCAATAGACTCCGGGCCCGCTCGTAATACAAAAGCGCCGGGTCGGCCGAAGCAAACAGATCGCGATACCGCCCAAGCCGCGCCTGAGTGGGCGACATGAGCGGCGTGCCATCCCGCGCGGTCCGCCAGTGCCGTAGGGCCTCCTGCAGGTCGGCCTGCCGTTCTGCGGATCCGGCCGGCCGGTTGAGAGCGCGGGCGAGATAGGCCTGGCCCAATTCATGGGAATAGAGAGCATTGCCCGGTCGCGCCGCGCTCGCCGCGGACATCAGACGGACGGCCCGCTCGGCTTGGGGCAAGCTGGGCGGTCCTTGCAAGGTCATGCCAACTGTCGCCGAACGACACTGTTCCGCCCGGTAGGCCGTGAGCCCGTCCCACCCAATCAGGCCTGCGAGGACGAGCAATACCAGAGCCGCCCCGCCGGCCAAGACGGGATGCGGCGACGCCACCGGCGACGGTGCGACGTCAGCGACCGCCATGACGGCAGCCAAGAATACGGTCGCGAGCACGGCGATCGCCGGCAGGTGTAGGCCGAAATCAACAACGCTGTGCGCGGCCAGTGCGAGAAGGCCAAAGAACCCGGCCAACAGGAACTCGGAACCGGGCGCATGTATGGCCGCACGATGACGACGAACCAGCCGGACCAACGGCCAGCACACGAGCACCAGGGTCAGGCCCAAGCGAACCACGCCGCCTTCGGCGAGCGCTTCAATGTATTCGTTGTGCGCATACTCCGCCGACTCATTCTCGCGACCCGGATGGGTGCGATAGCTGGGCTCGACCAGATTGAACGTACCATTGCCGGTCCCGAACCACGGATAATGGGTGAAGATCGTTAAACCCTCTTCCCATAATTCCGAACGGGTCTCGTCGGCTTGCCGGCTGGCCTCGACCGTCCCGAGTCGAGTCGCCATTGCCGACCAACCGATCCAGCTCCCGATGGCCGCGACAGCGATGGCTGCGCACAACATCCAGAGTAATCCGCTGGCCCGCGCCGCATGCCGCAGCCACACAATTAGTGTGCTGGCGATCGCAACCAGGGCCGCCACGACCCCGCCACGTGACTGACTGACCGCAATCCCCGCTCCGGTTGCCCCAACGATTGCCAAGAGCCATAGCGCGCTGGGACGGTTGATAATTTCACCGAACCCGCCGCGGAAACGCGGCGCCAACAACGCGCACCCGAGCCCGAGGCAAACGAGCGCATAATCCGGAAGATGGTTTCGATTGACAAACGGGCCGGCCACGGTGTTTTCAACCGGAATCGACCAGTAAATCACCGTCGGCGGCGACGAGAGGCGCTGCCCGATGGCGAGGAGGCCAAGCAGAGCGCCATTGATCGCGCACAACCAGGCCAACCGAACCACTGACGCCGGCCCGCCCCAATTGCTGCGCGCTGCGGCATACAGCAACGTAATGAGTAGACTCTGCGTGAAAAACTCCCGGGTATCGGGTGGCGACAAGCTCACTGGGAACGTCTGCGCCCGGACGCGATCAGGGCCCATTTCGTCGGCGAGTCGTTCCTGGATCGCTGGGCGTAATAACTTGTTGGTTTCCAGGGTATGCGGCGACACCACCTGTAATTGCGACTCCGGCAGCGGAATGAGTTGGAGGCCCGTGAACAGAGTGATACCGGCCAGTGCGGCCACGGCGCCATCAGGTCGGAACAGTACGGAACGGGTGAGCAACAGGCGGGCGGCCCAAAGTGCGAGAACCAAGCCGGCCGTGATTTGCAGCGCCACGATCGCCAGCGGGTGAGTGCCGCCCAATCCCCAGGGAGCGCCCACAATCATCGCCGCCAGCAAGAACTCGACCGCCCGCCGACAGGCCCGGTCGCAAGCGGATTGCTGGGTGGACTTCATTCCATCGACAGTGACACCTTCGCGCCGGTGCGGCGTGATGGGCGGCGGTATCACCGTGCTATTTGTGCTTGCCGCCACCTTTGGCATGTGACGTCTTGGACTTGCCAGTCTCCGCCCAAGTATTGAGCCGGTCGACGACCGGCGTGCCGTCAGTATTCGGAGTCGACCCTGTGCTCGTCTTTGCCGTGCTTTCGTCAGGATCCGGCGTTGGTGCGAGACCCGTGCCGGCCGCTTCGGCCGACAACAAGATCAAGCCAGTGAGAAGAACCGCCGCGGCGATGGAAAACGTGAACCACCGGCGGATGCTCAGGCGAGTTTGCACGGCTATCCTCCAGATCCTCAAGAGCATTAGTAACTTAAGCGCGTTTGCATCGGACTGCAAGACGGGCGGGGACATTTTTGTTGCCAAGGACTATCGTTTGTCGACTTCATCCAGAAGCCATTTCAATCCATTGAGCTTCAAGGCGCTGGCGATTTCAAACGAATGAGTGTAATAACTTGAGTCCTTCTGCATACCGCTGCAGATGCCGATCAGCCGACCCTTCTCATCCAGCAATGGCCCGCCGGATCGTCCGGCAACTATCTTGCCCGCCGATTCCCAGAAGAAGGCGTTCTTTTCGCCATCCTTGCGTCGGATCAGTCGCGCGCCGGTCACGGGCACCGCCTCCAGAAGCGGATCTTTCCCGTCGTCGCAACCAATTGCCCAGCCACGCTCGGGGTGCGTGTTTTTCACCAAGTCCGGAATTTCGGCCGGAGCCAACGGCACGGCGCGCCAGGTACGCTTGCCGGCGGGCAAACGCAGCACTGCCAGGTCCGGCGCCGTCAGTCGCATCAGAACTTCGCAGCTGTCAAATACGCCATCCACCTTGGGAACCGCGCCGGACGCAAAGGTCTCAACCCGCGGTTTAGCGCCCGGGCCCAGTAGGTGCGCGGCAGTCAGGATGTGAACGTACTTTTCGTGAACGCCCAGGACGACGCCCGTGCCGACGATTTCGGTGGCGGGATCAGTGACCCGAACCGAGACAGCGATGCCGTTCTCACGCACCGGGCGCGGTATTTCAGGCGGTGCTGACGGCAGAAGAATCCCAACGGCAAGGATCATCGTCGTGTACATGTCGAGTCCCACACGCACTCTGGGTAATCCGATCGCGTTTCGGCGATGCCCCCTGCCTGAATAATGTTAGGGAACTTTTTTGGCATCTTGCCAGTCTGATTCCCAGCATCTCTTCTCTCAGGAAGCGGCTCACCTGGAAATCCAGATTTGTCGATTTCGGCGTTTTCGGAGTTCAAACTGGACAAGTTGTCCTAACTGGTTAATCTAATATGAGTCCCTCGACTCGCCGTTTTCCTGCCTCGTTTTGTTGGGACTTGAGTCTCTCTCCCCGCTAACCTTCCTGGCCCGGACGGCCGACCCGCCCGTTGATCGACTGTTTACACCTGGGGTGCCGCACCGTGTCGAATCATCATCGCCTGACTCGTCCGTCCCGCGTTCGCTTGCACGTGCAAAACCTGGAGGACCGCATGACGCCGGCCACGATCAACGTGGTCCCGGCGCCGACACCCACGGCCCTCGACAACGATTACACGCGCATTCAGAATGCTGTCAACACGGCGGTCACCGGGGACACGATTAGCTTGGCGGGCACGTTCAACTTCACCGAGACCAACGCCGCCGCGAGTTGGGCGAAGGGGGCCGACGGGCTGGCGAATACGGGCGACGACTTTTCGGTCTTTGTGCCCGACAACAAGACGGCCATCACGATGACGGCGGCATCTTTGGGAGCCGCCACGATCCAGGGACCCGGCGACAAGCCGCAACTCGACCTGGAGGCCTTCTTGTATTTCGACGGCACGAACTACGACGGCTGGACCATTTCGAATCTGAAGATCCTGGATTTCGACTTGGGCATTGGCATGTACCAGGAACCGTCGCCGCCTCTCGAGTCCGCCTACGACAATACGGTCATCACCAATAACCAGATCCGGATCGCCACGGACCTGAATGGAGTCGACTTCCCGAACGACCAATTCCAGAACATCGGCATTCAATACTCGTTCGGCACGAATCAGACGATCAAGGACAACCTCATTCAGATTCCCGGCAACGGCGTGTCCAGCGCGACCGCCACGGAAGGGGATTTCGACACCAACCCATACAAGTTCGCCACCAGTGTTGGCATTCAATGCGAAAGCGCTGGTCCGGCCAGCTACGACGGACTGCTTATCACCGGCAACACCATTCAGGTGCTCAAGGCTCAAGCGTCGCATCCCGAGCGCGTGATCGGCATTTGGGAAAACGGTAACGCCAGCAGGAGCAACATGACGATCTCGAACAATACGTTCGAGAATTTGGATGTCGGCAATAAGCCGGCGCTGAACCTGCAGCAGGCATTTTGGATTAGTTCGATATCGAACACGGTCGCGGGTACGACCGTCACCTATAGCGGCAACACCGTGTCGGGTGTATCGCTTGGATTCCGCTTCGTCAGCGATGTCGATTTTGCCGCCGATCCGAACAACAGCGCCGCTCAATTCACAAACAACACTTTGACCAACGTGTGGGCGGGCTTCCTTGTCCAGAACAACGGCATCGCACGGTTGTCCGGCAATTCAATGACAGGTATCGGAATTGCCGCCGGGGCCGACATTGGCATCCTGGTCCGGCCTGGATCGCATGTGAACCTGGATAGCGCGGTCGCGACCAACACGCTGAGCGGATTTGCGTCGGCGATCTTCAGTCAAGGGTCGACTGTCATTGCAGACGCGGTGATGACGGGTAATGGCGTTGGCATCACGGTTGATTTCGGCAAACTGCTGGTCCAAGGCACCGACTTACGCAACGACCTGACGGCTGGGTTAATCGTTCGCAATGGGTCAATCGTCGACGCCGGCCAGACCACGACGGCGACTTACACACCCACGAATTTCTCGGGGCTCGGCATTAGCTCCGGCCAGAACAATTTCGCCGGTGGTTATGCGCCGGGGGGTGCTCAGGCCATCGTCGACGAGAACTCGGGCGGGCCGTACACGGGGCCGGGACCGGATGGATCTCCGTTCGACCTTTTCGCTCAGGGGAACTTCTGGGAACACTTGAACGCGGCTTACCTTGAGTCAATCGTTCGCCACGACTTCGACGACTCGAACCTGGGTTATGTCGACTATTCGTCCGCGACCGCTCAGAACGATTTGGCGATCACGGCCGCGTTCACGACGACGCCAGCCTTCATCGGTCAGCATCTCACGCTGCGGATCAAGGTGACTAACTTCGGTCCCTCCGATGCGACGAACGTCGCAATGACCGCCAATGTGCCGGTCGGCACGACCTTCTTGTCCGTTGCTGCCGATGCCGGGACCGCGTCCGAGACGGCGGGAACAGTGACGGCGGATATCGGCCCCTTGGGTCGGGGCGCGTCGACGATCATCCGAATTGTGGTGATGCCAACGGCGACCGGAGCAATCACGTCGACGGCGAACGTGACGTCCGGCGGAACGGATCCGGAGTTGACGAATAACTCCACTGTCGCCAACGGGACGGTGGTGAATAATGCCAGCGGCGTGGTTAAGGTTTCCGTTTCGGCCGGCAAGCTTGTGCTCACCGGCGACACAGCCGCCAATGCCGTCCAGGTGTTGCCGGGAGCAACGGCCAGCACCTACGTCGTTCTTGGGCTCAGTGGCACGCAAGTGCTATTCAACAAGATCACAGGGCCCACGGCGACAGTGACCAAGATCAAGGCAGGCCTGTCGGGCGACCTGAAGGCCGGGGACGATACCTTGATCGTGGACGGCAGCGGACAGGCGTTGCCGCTGACCGTTACGGGCTCGGTGGCGGCCAGATTGACGAGCGGCAACGACACCTTTTATTCTCTGCACGTGACGGCCACTGGCGGCCTCGCGGCCGTTGGTGGCGTCGGCAACGGCACGGGCACCGTCGCGGAGAGCACCTTTGCAAAGAACCTGGGGTGGTCGGGGGCTGCGGGCAACGACGCCTTGACGGTTTCGGATACCAAGGTTGCCGGCAGCTTCAGTGCAACGGGCGGGGCCGGAACCGATCGGCTGGACGTGACGGGGCTGACTGTGAACAAGAATTTCAAATGGGCTGGCGGGAATGATGCTGACATCCTCAACTTGGATAGTTCGCGCATCGTCGGCAGCGCCAACATCACCGCGGCGACCGGCGCCGACACGGCATCGGTGACGGGTTCAGATTTCAGTATCTTCAAATGGATCGGTGGTAAAGACGGTAACAGTCTGTCCGTCGCCGACTCGGTCTTTAACAAGGCGTTTTCCGTGAGTGCTGGGGCTGGCAACGACACCGTCACCGTGGCGCGGAGCACGTTTGCGAGCACGGCCACGTTCAATGGCGGCGCGGACGCCGACACCCTGGACGCCGGAATCAATTCCAAGCCGACCGGCAGCGCGAAGGGGAATTCGTTTGCGAAGCAGCCCGTAGTCAAGAACATAGAGATCGAGTTGTCGTGAACCGATGTCGGGTCCGTTAACGCAGGTTGTTCGGCGGGGACTTTCTGGCGTCGACCAGTTAGATGTTTGCGATTGGTTTGGCGGCACAGCGACCATATTGGTCGGAACCTTTGGGGCCACGCCACGACGCTGCTAGATGAGAGGCTTTTGAAAAACTCGTCGAACCAATATTGGCCTCAGCGGATTCTTGGCGTTGCCCGCCCATGATCGCGGCGTCGCGATTCTCCTCGTCTTGATCCTGCTGTGTGGGTTATGACCTCGTTGCTGCACTTGTTGCCGAAAGTTGCACTTAGTGTTGGCGCCGGAGAATTCGATCGTGTCCACTGAACTTGCGGAAGTCGACCAGGCTTCTCCCGGCCCGACCGGGGCCGGCATTATGGCCGTCCTGTGGCGCCGGAAAGCCTACTTAATCTTCGGGGCAGTGGTCGGCGTCGGTCTCGGTTACCTGGACTACTTGCGCCGCGACCGCGTGTATCAGTCGACGGCTCAGGTGTATGTTCAGAAGCGACGGATCGATCCGATTCAGCAACCGGGAGTCATTAACGGCATAGCTGGTGACGCACGGGTCGCGTTCATTGACGATTTTTTGGCTACTCAGGAAGCCCTGATTCGCAGCAGTGTGGTGCTGTCGGAAGCGGGCGCCGAATTGCAAAAAGTCCAGCTCGAAAAAGAGCCTACCGGCGGCGACTATGCGAGTTACATCGGCTCGGGGTTGTCGGTGAGCCGAGTGCAGACCGGCAGCGGTACGTCGGCAAATATCTTGAACATTTCATGCCGGGGACCCTCATCTCCGGATTGCGCGGCAGCCGTCAACGCTGTCATTGCCGCGTACATCACCACGATCGACGGCGGTGTGGAGACGGTCACCGAAAACGAATTAAAGCAGATTCGCGCAAACATCGCCCTCATTCATGGAGATATGGAGGCGAAAGACAAAGAGTTCACGAAGGCGCACGATGATGTGCTTAATAAGAGCACGATGACTCTCGCCGAGTTGCGTGTGCACAGCGGTCAACTCGAACAACAGAAGTTTCGTTGGGAAGCGCGGCGAGAAGAAATCAAGAAACTATTGGTGAAAGTGCGCGAATGGCGATCCCAACAGCTTGATGCTCGGAGCATCTTGAACCTGCTGCAGGCATACAAGGATGTTGCCCGCGATCGGACGCCAGACGCACCGGTTCGCCCGCCCGATTCCCGACCGAATCCGGAACCGGTGACGCGACCAATTGACGAGCAAATTGCAGCCCTGAAACGCGAAGAAAAGAAGCTATTGACCACGTTCGGCAAAGACCACCCGGAGGTAGTTGCTGTCCGCGAACAGATCAACGAACTGAACGAGCAAGCCCGGCAGACACTTGGGCCGAAGCGAATGCCGGGTATGGATGCAGCCGATCAGGACCTGAAGACGATCGAATCGGGCATGGCGGTTGAACTCGAATTGTGCGAAGAGCAAATCAATATATTCGCCGGCAAGCATCGTGATGATCAGAAGATAATCGGTGAACTTGACAAACTTCAGTTCACCGAAACGAACGTGGCCGAAAAGCGTGAACAGCTCCGGAAACAGCTCGCGAACTTAGAAGACAGGGAAAAGAACCTCACGCGCTCTCAGCAGACGCGTTTGTACGATGTCCGAGTTATCAACCCCGCGTTGCCGGGCGTCAAGATTGCCCCCGTCTTGCTGCAAGCAATGGTGATCGCGGCCGTGTTCGGCCTGGTCGCCGGGGGTGGGCTTGCCTATCTCGCCGAATTCACCGACAAGAGCTTCCGCTCGCCGGAGGAAATCCGCCGCCGGCTCGGGATCGCCGTCGTGGGTCACATCCCGTCGTTGCCGTCCGGCATCGTCGCCGGTGCGATTGCCGGCCCCATCGACCCACGCATCGTCGTCCATCACCGGCCCAAGTCGACCGAGTCGGAAGCTTACCGCGGCGTGCGTACAGCGCTCTATTTCAGTACGCAGGGTAAAGGTCACCAGGTCATCCAGGTGACCAGCCCCAACCCGGGCGACGGGAAGTCGACCCTGTCGGCCAACCTGGCCGTGGCCATCGCCCAGTCCGGCAAACGCGTCGTCCTCATTGACTGTGACTTTCGGAAGCCGCGCGTGCACAAGATTTTTGGCGTCAGTCCGGAGGTCGGCTTAGCGTCGGTGATCACCGGCGATGCCACTCTGACCCAGGCCACCCAGCCATCAGGGATTCCCAATTTGTTTCTGTTGCCCTGTGGGCCCCGACCGACCAATCCGGCCGAGTTGCTCACGTCAAGTCGGTTCGTCGAGGTCCTCGACGAGATCAAAAAAGGGTACGACTTCGTTTTGATCGACACACCGCCCTTGCTCGCCGTCAGCGATCCGGCAGTGGTCGCGCCGCGAGTGGACGGCGTGCTGATGACCATTCGCATCACGAGCCGAACTCGGCCAGCCGCAGAGAGGGCACGCGAAACTCTGGCTGCTCTGGGCGTCAATGTCGTTGGCGTCGTGGTCAACGACTTGCAGGGTTCGAAGCGCGGTGGGAACTACGGTTACGGCTATGGCTACGGGTATGGCTACACCTATGGGTACGGTTATCGTTACACCTACAATTACGCCTACGGTTACGCCGAGAACTATGGCGAAACAAACGACGATTCCGGGGAGTTGCCCGCTTTGAATCAGCCGGGTTCAAACGGGAGGCATCCGGTGGTCCGCCGTCTCACCTGAAGATCGTTTGCTCGAGAAGCTCTCCGATGCCGCGTCAAAAGGTTAAGGTCCGTGTCCGAGTCGCCGACCGACAGAAGCGCCGAGGCTTTTCGATTCGGCAGTTCATCCGCCGCTGGGGCTATTTCTTGTTGATGGCCATCGCATGTGTGGCGACGGTCATTGGTTTGTGGATCATCATTAGCCGCATGAGACCCCCGCTGCCACCGCCACCCGAATGATGACACCGTGATTAGCAGTCGCGGTATATCGGGGAAGGGAGAATTGCTCCGCACTCCGTCCCTCAGAACCGGACGGGAGCCTAGACCGCGCACCGGAGCGGAACCGCGAATCGCACCCGCGTTCGGTCCGTTCCGCTCAATTGGAGATGCCATACTGGAAGCTGATCGGAGAGGACCACGCAAGTAACCACCCCAGCGCATTGGCGACTCGTGACCCACCACGGCAAACGTCGAGCGTCGAAGTAAGGAAGCGGCAACGGATCCATACCCGTTAATTGGATTCCCGTTTCGAGTGGACCAAAAAATGGGGAGCCGACCACGTAAAGCAAATGGTTCGGGTTGGCCCACAGCAGTTCGCTCAACGCAGCGAATCCCGCCGGTCCGTCTTCCAGTTCTTCCGCTCGTCCGGCCGGATCAGGATCACCTTGGTGCAGTGGTAGTCCTGGAGCTTCCGAAGCAGCCAATCGTTGAAACCGCACACTTTCAAAAACGGCCACGAATCCTTCTCCCGTGTTACAGTCGATCGCGGGCGAACTGAGCGAAGAACGCGTGAATGCGGTCCGGTTCGGTGGACGCCTGACGGGCCAGGTGGACACCCCGTTTTCTCTCCGGAGGGAGACGGTGATCTGACGGGCGTGCTGGTCGATGCCTACCTCGTGGCCGGGTTGGCTGCTGCGTTGCTCGCACTGGCAGCGCTGGGTGTTGGCGGCGGACTCTGGATGAACAGACAGCGGGCGGAGCGAGTCGAGGCAGCAAACCGGGAGGCGACCGCGGTGATTCGCGAGGTGTTTCTGCAGCTCGGCCGCGCCCGCGCCGCGCCGGAAGGCGAGCTGACCCCGTGGGTGGAGGTCACTCAGGCGTCCAAGCGCGCTGAGGCGCTGCTCGCTCGACCCGAGATCGCCGCCGAGGTGCGCCGCGAGATTGAAACCCTTGTCGCGACGATCGCTCGCGAGCGCGACCAGGCGGAGGCGCGGTCGAAGGGCCGCCGCATGTCCCAAAGGCTCGTCGCGATCCACACCGACATCGCCCTCGATCTGAATTTTGGCCGGGCCGACCGTGAGTATGCGGCGGCCTTTCGGGAGTACGGGATCGACGTGGACCGACTCCCGCCGGCCGATGCCGGCGCCCGCATCGCCGCAGCACCAATCGCAGCTGAAATGGTCGACGCTCTCGACCAATGGGCCTTCGTGCGGCGCGTGGCGAATCATCGGGACTCCTCGAAGGCTAGTGGCTTGGCCGCCGTCGCCACGGCGGCTGACCCTGACCCCTGGCGGAGCCGGCTCCGTGACGCGCTGGACTTGGATGCCAAGGACCGGGAGCGGGCCCGAGCCGCCTTTGAGGAACTCGCCGCCGCGGCGCCAGAGGAGGTGCTGCATCGCGAAAGCCTCTCGCGTCTGGCCTACGCGCTCGGCAGTCACGGGAAGAAGGAGGAGGCTGCTTCCTTACTGAGGCGAGCTCAGCGGGCCCATCCGGACGACTTCTGGATCAACTACGACCTCGCCCAAGCGCTGATGGGTACTGGACGGCCGGACGAGGCGGCACGCTTCTTCACCGCCGCGGTGGCGATCCGCCCCCGGAGCGAGTTGGCCCTTCGCAGTCTCCGCGATGCGCTCCGCGCTGCCGGTCGCCCGAATTAGTCTCTCCGTCTCCGGTCGCCCCAGAATGTGCGCAATTAAGTTGCTGTCAAGAAGTCTGACGGCTTATCGTGTGAAGACCGTCTTGCCGTGAGTCTGGCCTTCCCACATCGCCGTGAAGGCTTCCTCGGCACGCTCCATCGGCAGCACAGCACCGATCTCTGGTTCGATCCCCGTTTGGGAAATCAGGTTCATCAAGTTTTCCATGTCTCGCCGCGTGCCCATGAT
>DATANR010000418.1:0-49842 GCA_036266155.1 Gemmataceae bacterium
CCACCCCCCTGAACGTATTTCTCATTTTTCGGCCCAAATTGGCTCTCGGCCGCAAGATCATTGCCGACAATGTTTTGCGCTTAGCTTCGGGCAACCCGTCTGTTCGGAACGTGACCACTGCGAATGAGAATTGCGAACGAAACCACTCGTCAACGGCCGGTTCACCAAGCCTACTACTTCAAATACCACGAACTCGCCAGCGGATCGGTCTGAAAGAACTTGAGCAACTGATCCGCGACTTTGCGGCGGCCGGATTCGCTTGGATGTGTGCCATCGCCAGCAAGGTCCTTGCGTTCGTAGACGAGGCCATCCGACTTGCGCGGCGTGGTACCGTCGGCCCACAGGTAAGGGCCCCACAGCAGCAGCGGGGCCTTCGCATTACCTTTGTCGGCGGCGAAACTCAGTTCCGCGTCACCCTTCATCTGATCGCGGATCAGACCGCGGACGGCGAAGGCGCCTTCGTAGGCGTACGGCTCCGGGTTCAACGGCGTCGTCGCCCAGCCGCCGTAGATCCGGCTGCCGAGGTAGGCAACGCGCAGGTTTGGAAAACGCGCTTTCGCGTTTTGCAATACAGCCCGTGTGTCCGACTCGAGCTTCTTGACATGATCGGCGAGGTCGCCTGTCGGCCGCACGTTGGCAAGCTTCACCCATACAACCTGCACTTGCTTCGGGCTCACGTGCGCCGCTTCAAGTCGTCGATCAGCCTCGGCCCAAGGGCGAGCTTTCGGATCAACCCACTGGGCCATCGCTTGCCCGCCCTGGGCGCAATCGACGACCGCGACGCGCGCCGACTTTTTCGGGTCCTTGTCCGCGAGTTGCTTGAACAGCGAATACTCTTGCGTCGCATTCGACATGCTGATCGAGACGAGGCCGATGTTCCCATCCGACGCCGGCTTGCCATCCGCATCGAGTGGTTCAATCTTGGCGGTGACCGCCTTTGCCGCTTTCATGTGTTCGGCCGGCGGATCGTTCTTTCCACCGCCGTAGAGGCCGCCATCCTCGCCCTTATATCGCTCGTCGGCGGTCATCTCAGTCAGCGGCTTGAAGCCGACCGATGGCTTGCCGCCCTCTTTCGGTTCGGCCGCGACAGCTTTACCCAGACGAATCCCCTTGATGATCGGCCCAGCGTCGCCGCGCTCGACGGTGAGAGTGACTTCCGCGCCTTCCTTCAGCTCCTTGGATTTGAGTCCGTCGGCGAGCGGCTTGCCATCGGCGCCGAGGATTTTCGCGTCTTTGTCGATCGGGACCGTGCGGTCCTGACCATTGGCAAACACGTAAAGGACGCTCTTCTCGGCATCGACCTTCTTGACGGTGCCGACGGCATCAAACGCCGCGAGCGGGGCGATGAGAATGAGCGCGATTGTTGCCGCAAGAACGTGACGCATACGACGCTCCCTCAGGGTGCGATGGCGAATACCGCGAATCGGCCGCTTGGCTCCAATTCGCCGATATGTTCGTCTTCGATATCTCCGGTATAGCGATCGCGGATGTCCAGAAGAAATGCTTCGACAATTGTAGCGGAACCTTCGACCAGCAATTCGACGCGGCCATCGGGCAGGTTGCGCACGTAGCCGGTCAGGGGATAACGTCGAGCAATGGAACTAGCCGTTGCGCGAAAGCCGACTCCTTGCACGTTGCCCGTGTAGTGGACCAGCTTCGCGACCATGGTTCCCCTCACGTAGCCCTCTCGCTCCGCGAGAGGAGTGCAAGGCTCGTCCGCATAAAGGAGGCTTACCGTCCGTTTGAGCCTTGCATTCTTCTCGCGGAGCGAGAAGGCTACGTAATTCAGGTGACCGTGATGCCGGTCAACGTTCCCGCGATGGACGGGTCGTTCTGATCTTGCACGGTCAACGTTTCGCCAGTCCCCACCGTCTGGAAGGTCGCCTTGAAGGAATGCTTGCCCTTGTTCTTCGTCGTGAACGTGAACGATGGTGGCAGTAGCGCTGCGCCGCCGGTGTTTGAGAACACGACAGTGCCCGTGTAGTTCGTCACCGTGTTGCCGTAAGCATCCTTGGCCGTCACGGTAAATCCATGGGCGGCGTTGGCCTTTGTGGTCAGCGGGAATTTGGTGATCAGGAACGAATCGACGGCCCCGGCGACGACGGTGGCGGTCGCCGTTCCGCGGAATGTTGGACGGGCGGTGTCCGTGACGGCCACGGTCTGCTTGCCGGCCTTATTCACGGATACCGAGAATGCGTGGACGCCGTTTTCGGTGGGCACGAACGTGTAGTCAAGGGGCAGGCCGGCCAGCGGCGACGCGGTACTGGTGAAGTGAACGGTGCCCACATAGGTCGGATCGACGTTGTTGAAGCGATCAAGCGCGGAGACGGTCAGGGTGTTCGGTATGCCCGCGACCACGTTAGTCAGGCCGACGATGCCGAAGTGATTGGCCGTCGCGGGCACCACCGTGATCGCATCACTTCCCGTGATGCCGCCGAGCTTGGCGCTGATCGTTACTGGACCCGACTTCTTGAATGTCACCAGGAAGGTGTGAATACCCCCGTTCGCCGGGCTGAACACGAACGGAGCAGGCAATGTCGCGGCGCTCGAGCTGACCAAGCGCACGGAGCCGGAGAAGCCGCGAATGAGCCGTCCGCCCGCGTCCTGGGCGGATACGGTCACCAGTACCGGCACGCCGGCCGTGACGACCTTGCTCGCAACATGAACGCGGAACCTCGTCGCCGTCGCCGCTGCCGATTCGAGCAACGTCACCGTCCCCGAGTTGCTGTTGACCACGAGCAAGTCGGGCTTGCCATCCTTGTTGAAGTCGGCACTCGTCACCCACTGCGGCCGATCGCCAACGGAATAGCTGAGCGGAGTTCCGAACGTGCCGGTGCCGGTGCCGGGGTAGATGTACAAGTTGTCGGAGAATTCGTTCGACATCGCCAGATCGAGCTTGCCGTCGCCGGTAAAGTCGCCGACCGCCAGACCGTTCGGCTTCGAGTCCCCGGGGTACTGGTACTTCTGCACAAAAGCGCCATTGCCCGTGTTCATGAACGTGGTGAGCACGCCGGGAATGAAGCTCGGAATTGCGAAATCCTTCTTGCCATCCTTGTTGAAGTCGCCGATCGCGACTTCTCCCGGAGCGGCACCAAGCGGGTAAGCGGTCGCGGCGTTGAATTGCCCGGTGCCGAGGCCGGTCATCACGTAAGCGTTCGACGAGGTGACAACGACGAGATCGCGTTTGCCGTCGCCATTGAAATCGCTCGTCGCGAGATGGCTCGCTCCGGCACCGATGTTTGTGCTGATCGGACTGCCGAAGGAGCCATTGCCGGCGCCGAGCAAGATATCCGCGCCGTCGGACGAGTCGTTGGCGACCGCAAGATCGAGCTTGCCATCGGCGTCAAAGTCGTCGACCGCAATCCACGACGGACTACCGCCGGCCGGGAAGACCGTGGCGCTGCCGAACGTGCAATCGCCGGCACCGATCAGAATGCTCACGCCGCCTGAACTGCCGACCGCCAGGTCCGGCTTGCCGTCGCCATTGAAATCGCCCGCGGCCAGGCCGGCCGTTAGCACACCGATGTCGATGGGCACGGTCTTGATTGGAGCGCCGAACAGCCCGTTTCCATAACCCGGAAACACATAGACGCCCACATAGCCCGGTATGAACGTCGCAACCGCCAGATCGAGCGCTCCATCATTATTGAAGTCCGCGACGACTGGGGCCGTCGGATGCGGGACCGCCAGGCTCTGCGACGACAGCAAGGTTCCGTCGCCGTTGTCGAGCAGCACATCGATGGTTCCGACCGACGTGCCAAGGAACTTGCCCTGTGTGGCCGCGATCACATCCGGCATATGGTCGCCATTCAAATCGCCCAGGGCCACATCGATCGGGGTCTGTCCCGCCGTGTAAACATACGCCGGACCAAACGTGCCGTCGCCGACGCCCATTACCACGCTAACGCTGTTGTTCGCGAACTGATCGTTGGCCGTCACGATGTCGAGCGCCCCATCGCCATTTAGGTCGCCAACGGCAATCGATCGCGGTGTCTGCCCGCCGGCGTCATAATTGACGGCAGCCGCGAACGAGCCATCGCCATTGCCAAGCAGGACGTTGACGCCGTCGCCCGTCGCGAATGGAACTGGAACGGCGACGTCGAGCTTGCCGTCGCCGTTGAAGTCGCCAACCGCCATGTCGGCCGGGCTCGTGCCGGCGGCCGTTTGAATCACGGCAGCGAAAGTGCCGTTGCCGTTGTTCAGATTGATTGCGACCTTGCTGGACCCGACGCTGCCAATGTCGACATGGCCATCGGCATCGAAATCTCGGAGGACCACGGCCAACGGACTGCCGCCGACATTGACCGTGCTGCCCAGGGTGAACCCGCCCGTGCCATTGCCGATGAGCACGCTGACCGTGCTGTCCCCATTGTTCGCTATAGCCAGGTCCGGCATGCCGTCGCCGTTGACGTCGCCGACCGCGACGGCGATCGGCCCGGGTCCGGCCGCGGCGCTGGTAATCGTGCTGAACGAGCCGGCTCCGTTGCCGAACAAGAAAGTGATGGAATTGTCGTCCTTGTTCGCGGTCACGACGTCGAGGTTGCCATCGCCGTTCAGGTCGGCGACGGCGATTCCATAGGGCACCCGGTTGATGGCGAAATTGGCCGTCGACTTAATCCCGCCCGTGCCGGTGCCCGATAGCAGTGTGACGTCCTTCGTCCCGTGGTTGGCCGTGACGATGTCGATCTTGCCATCGTGGTTGAAGTCGCCGGTGGCCACGGCCACCGGGTTGCTCTCTGTCCCCTTGTTGGACCCAACCGTGTAACTCGTGGCCGCGACAAAGGCCGGCACGCTGCGATCCTCGAGCGGCTCGATGCACAACCGCCGTTGATTCCGCGAGGGACGCCGGACATGTTGGTTTTCGACGCGTGACATCCACAAGTCTCCGAAGCAGCGCATCGCCAAAGCGATCGTCGCACCCTATACGCCGAAGTCACCAAATTCTATCCGGAAACCAGTGTTTCGGAGCTCGACGAGACTCAAGAGCGGGAGCGAATGTAGAACTCTGCGCATGTTTTGAGCCCCGGGAGTTGGCGATCTTCCTTTTTGGAAAAGTGCGTTTTCCGCGGGTTTTTGAGTAAGGTCGCCAAGATCGCCACGGTTTTGCCACACCCCCCCGACGATTTCATTGCATTGCAGGCGACAGTCCCCAGGGCTTTGCCGCGCATTCCTCTCATTAAGTCCCTCTGCAACGCAAAGGCACCGGCTGCAACGTATTGCGGGAAAGCCATCAACCGGAGGTACGATTGCGGAAGAACTCCCAGATTCCATCGGCTAACATTATCGACCCGCAGATCACGGCGATAGTGCCTACGGGTAGGTAGCTGATCCACGGTCGGGGGTCGGGTCCATCATCAAACGGGTTGAACAACACCCATAACCCGATCACGAGAATCAGCGCGCCGCGCAGGGCAAGATAAATCGCTCGGATCTTGCGACGGTCGCCCATCCCCGCATTCTGACCGGCCGGACCAGTGGGAGCAAGCGGGAAAGGCGGTCGCAAAGCAAGTCCCAAGTCTCCAGTCCACACAGGAGCTTCCCGGCTTACGTCACCGTCAGCATCGCCGAATCCGATTGCGCCACGCCGACGGCATTGAGGAACACGACGCGGAAGACGTAGCCGTTCATCAATGCCTTGACCTTCTTGAGCGTCAATGTGCCCTTGGTCGCCCCGCGAATGTTGGTGTACGTGAGGCCGCCGTCGGTGCTGACTTGCCACTGCAACTTCGTGGAAGGCAGGCTTGGCGACGCCGTGAAGACCGCGGTCCCGCCGGCGCCGATCGTCAGATTGTCCGGACCGGTGCCGTCCGGCAGGTCGAGGACCGTCAATGTCGCCGCCGCCGATGCTTTTGTCTTGCCGGCGCTGGTCACGTTGGCCCGGAACTGGTGGCCCGAATCACCGGTCACAGCCGCGAACGAATAGATGTCGCCGGTGGCCCCGCCGATGTCCGTCCATGTATGCCCCAGGTCCACGCTGACCTGCCACTGAACCGCGGTCGGCACCGCCTTCGCCTGGATCGCCAACGTCATCGTGGTCCCCGGTCGGACCGCAATCGCTTGCTTGCCGGTGAGCGTGACCGTGTAGTTGACGCTCAGAGTTGCCGCGACACTAGCGGCCGCGCCGGCGGCGTTGTGAAAGACCGCGCGATAGAGAGCGCCGTCCTGGGCGGCGGAGATCTTCTTCACGCTCAGCGTCGGCTTGGTGGCGCCGGTGATATTCGCATAGGTTACGCCGCCATCCGTGCTGATTTGCCATTGGACCGACGTCTTCGTGCTCCCCGTCGCGCCGGCAATGAATGTTGCCGTCTGACCCAGAGCGACCGTCTGCGATTTGGGACTCGACAGAATCACCAGCCCCGGCGTCACGGTCAGCGTCGCCGGACTGCTCGTGTCGCTGCCGACTGCATTCGAAAAGATGGCCTGGTACTGGTTGCCGTTGTCGGCCGTCGTCGGCACGAACGTGAAGGACTTGGACGTCGCGCCGGTCACATTGACGAACGAGCCGCCCGGCGCTTTGACCTGCCACTGCACCTTCGGGTTCGGCACGCCGGTCGCGTTCGCACTCAAGGTGACTGGGCTGCCGGCAAAGGCGGACTTGTCGAGCGGCGACAGCGTTATCACCGGGACCGTGTCCACGGCGAGTTCGAACGTCGCTGGGCTCGTCGTTGCCGTGCCGTCGCTCACCGTGAAGTTGAACGAGTCGCTGGTGAAGGCGGTCCCATCGTTGAGGTAACTGACCCTTCCCGCATCGATGTCGGCCTGCGTGAATGTTGTCGCGGAGACGGCATTCAGCTGCATTGTGCCATGCGCCGGCCCGGAACCGACGGTGTACACAAGCTGGCTGGACGTATTGTCCGGATCGGCTGTATCGAGGTCGACATGGCGAATCACCGTCGCCGCCCCGCGGATAACGGCTCGGCCCGCGTTGACCATCAGCGTCGGCGCCTGGTTGGCGATCGTGACGTTGATGTTGAACGTCGTCGCGGTTGTGGCGGCCTGTCCGTCGCTGACGGTGAATGTAAAGGAGTCGGTCGCCGATGCCGATCCGTTGTTGGCGTATTGGATGTTGCCGGCGTTGATGTCCGCCTGCGTAAACGTCGCCGTCGGCAATCCACTGAGGAGCAGCGCCCCATGCGTCGGTCCGGAACTAATGGAATAGGTGAGCTGAGCCGGCGTGTTATCCGGGTCGGTCGTCTCCAACATCGACTGACTGATCGTGGCGCTCGTACCAATGTTCACAGCCAAGCCCGTGTTCGTCGTGACCGTCGGCGCTGCGTTGTTCGAAAGGATGGTAATCGCGAATAAAGTCGTCGACGTCGTGAGCGTCCCGTCGCTGACTTTGAAAGAAAACGAATCGATCGTCGTCAACGTGCCGTCGTGCTGATAGGCCACGAGGCCATTATTGATGTCCGCCTGGGTAAAGGTAGAGGTTGGTGTCCCGCTCAGCAGAATGGTCCCGTGGGTCGGAGTCAGCATCACGGAATAGATGAGTTGGCCGGCCGTGTTGTCCACATCGGAAGTTTCCAGGTCGGCCTGAGTAATCACGGCAGTCGTACCGCGGCTGAGCGTCAGGCCGGCGTTTGTTGAAACGGCCGGCGGGTCGTCAGTCGCCTGAACCGTCACCGTCGTTGTGACATTCCGGCTGGTTCCACCTTGGCCGTCGGTGAGGACGACTCTCAGCGTTCGAATGGCCGTGGATGGATTGTCCGAGACGTTGCTGAATGTCAGGTTCTGAACCAACGCCTGCGTGGCGGCTATTGTGGCGGCGTTATTCAAGTTGACCGTCAGCGGCGTCGTGCCGACACCGCCGCTGAACGTGCCGATGTCGCTTCCCGCGAAGCTGACCGTGTTACCGGACACGCCGATCTGGCCCGCGCCGGTGCCCTGATTGCGGATGGCAATGCGATCGTCGACAGTGCCGTTGACCGCGAGCGAAGCGGTCAGGGTGCCCGTGTCGAAAATGGGCGTGTCAGCGTCGGTGACCGTGGCGATTGTTGCGAAGTTGGTCGCCGCGCCATTCTCCGTGAACGTGCTCGGCCCGGCCGGCAGCGTGACGATCGGTGGCAGCGACACGGCGGGAATGACATAGGTCTTGAACCCGATGTCATCGATCGGATCGACGGCTTGCCAGTCGTAATTGCCAATCACGCGGTCGGTGAATCCGCCGCCTGCATAGTAGTTGTCGGGCCGCCCACCCCAGTAATACGTGATGTCGCCGTTGACGTCCGGCGCGACGTGCGCGATCACCGCGAGTTTCTCGCCTGCACTCACGTATAGATTCGCAGCAGTCAGGTCGATCGCCAGGAACGGATCCACGTTGGCGGAGACTGTCGCGGCCGGAATGGTGACCGAGACGAGCTGTTGACCCGCCCCGGACGTCGGCCGACCATCGCCCTGGCACGCGCGAATATCAACGATCAGGTCGCCGATGCTGCCGCTGAAGGTGCTGAGATAAAGATCGACTTCCGACAGTGTGCCTGACATGCCGACGGTAAAGGTCTGAGCTTCTTCCTGGTCGGTGTTGAAGTAGGCGCAACTGGTAGCGAAGTAGTACTGGCTGACGATTGCTTCCGGGTCGAAGATCTGGTCCAGGGCGGGGACGATCCGCGATTCGAGCCCATCAATTTGCAAACGGGGCAACCGACGGGTGCGCCCGTGCGTCGGGCGGAGGACGGGGAGGCGGCGCAGACTCTTGATGAAAGTACCGAACACGGTCTCTCCTCGGCAGGGCGCGGGGAATGCGAGCAAGGCTGGATGCGGCCGGGCTTGTTTCACGCGAGAAACTGAGCCGGCCCGTCAGCCAAAAATGGATTGCGATGGGGAAGATTATCGCAGCGCGGCCGACGGGAAGCAAGCGCCCGAATCGACGGAAAACCGGCGATTCGGGCGCCTTAAGAAATTAACGAAGTTGTGACAAAGCAACCGTCCCGACGCCCACATCAATTCGGCGGGCCGCCCTGATTCAGCTCGCCGAACAGATAATTGAATCCGGAGACGCCGTTCAAATGGATATCGTAGAAGCGGTCGTTTGTGGTCTGCCCGCCGAGCGAGCCAAGTGTATCAGTCCCATCGTCGTATCCGATCGGTTGTGTCTCCAGGATCGAATACGTTCCCGGCCGCAGACCGGTGAAGCTGTAGTTGCCATCGTGGTCCGTCGTCGTCGTCAAGACGACCGTCTCGCCGAGATCGTTGACGCCTTGCAAGGTGATTGTCACATCGAAGATACCAAACTCGTCGATGAACGCGCCACCGGCGTTCGGATCGCGCTGACCGTTGCCGTTCGCGTCGAAATAGACCGTCCCGGAAAGATTGGCGAGCGTCGTCGGCGGCCGATCTGCCCTTCCGAGTGATTTGACGGACCACTCCTCGAAGCCGGCGTTGCCCGCGGAGGTTCCTCCGAACTTCGAGTAAAGGTACACGAAGCCCTCGGCCGGCTGTCCGGCGAACGCGGCGTCCGGGACCAAGACGAAGATGTCCCCGGCGCCGCTGCCCGAGTTCAGGCGGTAATTCATCTTCACGGTCACATCGCCGGCGCCATCCAGATCGAACAGCGGATTCATTCCGGCCAGCGTCTTGGTTGCGGCATCGTAGCCGACCAAATTCGACGTGCCGCCGACATACAGACGTAATTCATCGAGTGACAACAATGGCGACGACGCAGTTTGATTGATGTCGAGCAGGAGCTGCCGATACGGAACGTTGTCGATCGTGACGACCGGCACCGTACCGAGCGTAATCGACCGCGTGAACTGCGGGCTCTTGTTCTCATCGAACTGCAACGGACGAGCGTCCGTGTTGTAGCCCTGCTCGACGCCATTGGCCTGCACGCGCACAAACGAGCGGATCACGCCCGTACCGGTCGGCTGCGCGTCGCATTGCTGCAAGATGGCGCCGTTGGCGGCGCCCGCGGAACCGTGCGTCGTCAAATCGACAACGGCAGCCGGGACGATACGGTCGTCGAGCGCGTCCAGAGTCGAGCGAATGCGGTTCGAACGATGAATCTTGTTGAAAGACATGGGTGCTCCCGTGGCCCTGCAAATGACCGTGAATCGGTCGAGAATGAAGGCTGACAGATTGACAGATGGGCAATGGCGGACAGGAGGGGCGCTGATGGGCCAGGGATGCGCCGTTGCAAGTGTCTAGCTCGTCGCGACCGCGGCGTCAATCAGTTGGGACGCCCGGTCAATGAATCGAAGTCAGGTGACGCATCAACAACGCGACATCGACTGATATTGCGGCGAAGTTGCCGCCCGGCGCAAACTTATTGCTTGGGCCATACGCCACGTGCGCAAATGAGCGCAGGTGGCAACCTAATGCAATGCGTTTGGGCACGTCTTCACATTCCGGTTCGGCCGACAACGAACGCAGGGCAGCTGAAATAATCTTGGGCTTCATTCCTTCTGGCAGCGATTTGGCATCGCGCGAAAAAGTTGGCCCGTTCTTGCCTCGTTGAACTCGGCTTCTGTCCGGTTACGAACTCGACCGGAATTTCCGCGCAAGCTCTGAATTTTGTTCCAAGAATGCCTTGGCGCGACTCGTGGTCCCGATACCATCCAGAAATCGACCCCGGCCCCTTCCCCCTCCGCCGGCGATATCCCGCTGATTAGTGCCAATGCAGAAACTTCCTGGCCGCCGCGCCGACCCTGCGGCCGACCGGGCCTCACTCCTGACCGAGAATCGCCAATGACAACTCAATACCGCAAACGGCCTTCCACTCGCCTTGGGCTCGATTTCTTGGAGCGTCGCGAAGTCCCGGCGGCCCTCGTCGACCTGACCTCCCGCGGAGCGTCCGGCTCGGCGAACGGCGCGATTTTCCGCCAGACCGATGCGCAGCCCACGGGCTCCGGCGTCATCCATTCCTTCGTGCGGCTGCAGGCGGATGGGTCTGAGCAGGGCTACAACACGGACGCCCGCCCGCTCCAACTCGATGAAAACAAGAGCCCGACGTTCACCCGGTCCCTGACGCTCGGTGAGGTCCCTGTCGTCAACGTGCAAGGCACCGCCTACCGCGAGTTCTTGCTCGACATTAACCAGAAGTCCTCCTCGCCGCTTCTGTCTTTGGATGAGCTACGCGTTTTCGTCGGTTCAACGGGCAATTTGGCCGGCTACGACGCCAACGCCAAGACCCTGGCTGGCCTGCGCCCGGTGTTCGACCTGGACGGGACAGGCGACGCGACCGTTAAGATGGACTATCGCCTGAATCCCGGCAGCGGCGGCGGCGACGCGGTCGTCCTGATCCCCGACTCGGCTTTCGCCGGGCGCCCGGCGTCTTCCTTCGTCTACCTCTACTCCAAGTTCGGTTCGACGTTCGGCGCGAACTCCGGCTTTGAGGAATGGGCTGTCCGCGGCGTCGGCGGATGCACCTGCACCCCTCCTTCCGCTCCTCCCCCACAACCGGGCGGCGGAATCTCCGGCACCGTCGTGATCGACAGCACTGGGGATCACGTGATCAATGCGGGCGACGCCGGCTTCGGCGGCGTGGAGGTCGACCTCGTCGATGCAACCGGGGCCGTCATCGGCTCCACGCATACGGCCTCCGACGGAACCTTCTCCTTCAACGGCCTATCGCCGGCGGCATACACGGTCCAAGTGGTGGCCCCGACGAACGAGGTGTACGGCGTCATGTACCCTACCACCGGAACGGGCGGAGGTAGCGCTACCGTCTCCTGGACCGGCATATCGGGGATCACGGTCGGATCGTCCGCCTCGTCCGGCTACGTCCTGGGTCTCTACGTCGAAGGTCAGTAACGGCCGACAGCAGAACAGATTCGGCATCACGTGAGAGTCGCGCGGAAGAAGCCAAAGCGCTATTCGATCGCTCAGGTACTCAAGCAGAAAAAGTCACGCTGCCGGCCGACTTCAAGCCGGACAGCGTGACCGGACCAATTCCATCCGCGCTTACCTTGCTATCAGCGAACCTTCAGTTCAACGGACGGGTGGGGTCAACCACGTCGAGGCAAAAGCGGCGTGGCGTCAAATCGGCAAAATCGCTAAGATGCGCACAATTGGCTGACTTTCCGACCGAATTGAACTCGAATTTGAGAGACGTTCATGGACAGGGCACTCTACCGGCACCTTTTGGCCGTTGTTGCCGCGATCGCATTTTTCGCCGGGCGCTCCGCCGCCGAGGACGACCCGCTGCGCGACAAGGCCATCAAACTTAATCAGACGACCGGCACCAATGCCATGGCCGCCCGACTGGCCGAGTTGCTCAAGGACGAAGCCGGCACGAAGAAACTGCTCGCCACGGCCAGCAAGATGGTCAAGGACGAGAAGCCCAGCCCGCTGAACTATAACGCCTGCTTTATTCTCGCCAAGGCCGCCCAGCTCCAGAAGGATTCGGAAACCGCGCTCGTCTTTTACCGCGCCTGTGCTCAAGAGGCGACCAAGGTCGGCTCGGCGAGCAAGATCGTCGACGTGTTCAACGGCATGATCGACCTGTACGCGGCAACCAAGAAGTACGACGAGGCATTGCAAGCATGTCAGGAGTTCCTCGACATCCAGGTCGAAGACGATGAAAGCCCAATCAAACAGTACAAGCCGATGATCCTGCGCAAGCTCGTTCTCATCAACGCCAAGAAGGGCAAGATCGACGAGGCGTTGAAAGTCACGGAGAACTTGATCGAGAAGGATACCGGCGGCTGGTTCTTCGTTCGCCTCAAGGCAGATGTCCTGCGCGAGGCCGAGAAATTCGGCGACGCGGCCGACTCGTACCTGCAGGCCATCGAGCGTGTGCAGAAGAGCAAGAAACTTGACGAGGACGAGCAGAAGGAATTTGTCCGCGAGATGCGTTACATCCTGAGCGGCGTCTACGTCGATCTCAAGCACATCGACAAAGGCGCCGAGCAACTCGAAATCCTGCTTAAGGAAGAGCCCGATAATCCCACGTTTCTGAATGATCTGGGCTTCATCTGGGCGGACCACGACATGAAGCTCGAGGAAAGCGAAAAACTCATTCGCAAGGCGATCGAAAAGGACCGCGAGAGCCGCAAGAAGATCGACGACCTGACCAAGGAAGAAGATGTCGATTCGTCCGCCTATCTCGACAGCCTGGGCTGGGTGCTGTTCAAGCGGAAGGATTTTAAAGAAGCGAAGAAGTATCTGATCGAAGCGACCAAGCTGCCCGAGGGCAAGCACATCGAGATCTACGACCACCTGGCCGACACGCACATGGCCCTGGGTGAAAAGGCCGAGGCGATCAAGGTGTGGAAGGACGCGTTGAAACTTGAGAACCCGACCAAGCGTGAAATCGAGCGCAAGAAGACGGTGGAGAAGAAGCTCGCCGACGCGGAGAAGAAGTAGCGTGTGGCAGACGGAGAGCATCGCGGGCCGGTCAGCGGACGTGTTCACGCCCGCCGACCGGCCCCGCTTCGTTGTGGTGTTCCTCGCGGACCTCGATGGCGTGACGTTTAAGGACCAGTCCGCGTGGACGGCACTTCTATCGTCGAATCAAATGGCCTGCGTCTGCACCGCGGGCGCCGAGGGTTGGTACGCGTCGCGGTTGTGCCCGACATTTGACGCGGCGAAATCGGCCGAGAGCTACTTGCTCGACGACGTGCTGCCGTGGACGAAACAGCGGTTCGCGATCCCCGCTGCCGCGATTGCGCTCGTCGGTGTCGGCGTGGGCGGGCAAGGCGCCTTAAGGCTTGGCTTCAAACATCCGAGCCGATTTCGCACCGTCGTCAGTCTTGCTGGCGCCATCGATCACTACGAACTGTACGGCAGTGGGACCGGTCTCGACGTCATGTATCCGACGCGCGAGCATTGCCGGCAAGACGGCGTCATGCTGCACGTCCATCCGTCGAATTGGCCGCCGAATGTCTGGTTCGCGTGTGACCCCGATAGCCCATGGCTTCGCGGCAACGATCGGTTGCACGAAAAGCTGATGGCCCTCGGGGTGCCGCACACCTTCGATTTTTCAACGCGAGTGTGCGGCCACTCGTGGACGTATTACGATGCACTTGCACCGACACTGATGCGGTTCGTCGTCGAGGGTTTGGAAAAAGAAGCCCGGCGATTGCTGTGAGCTTGTGGTTCTATCGCTTGACCCCAAATACTGCCCATCAGCGCACTTGATCCGTCGCGTCTCATCCAACAACGGCTGGCGGACAAGCCACCACGTTCCTAAACCAAGTGCTCCGACCCGCCGTCCGGCAGAGGACGCTCATGTTCCCGTCGTCAGACTTCGTGTCGCGCCTGTCGAACACACTCGAACACGACCTCTTCGCGTTTCTTCCGGAACTCATCCTCTGCGTCGCCATCGTCGGCATGCTGTTCGCCCGGCTGTTCACGTTGATGGGGAAAGTGCATCTCGGTTGGTTTGCCCTGGTGATGACGACAATCGCTTTCGGCGCCGCGCTCTGCTACTGGCCGAGCGAGGGCCCTTGGGAAGGCACGCCGCGCTTCGGCGGCTTGCTCGTGTTCGACACCTTCGGCCTGTATTTCCGCTTGCTACTGTTGGCGTTCCTCGGCCTATCGCTCTGGCTGTCGCTGATCACCGGCATACCGGATCGCGAGGACTCCGTTGACTACATCACGCTCTTGATGGGCGGAACGCTGGGCATGATGTTGATGGCGTCGACGAATCATCTTCTGACCATGTTCATCGCGATCGAAATGGCGAGTGTTCCCAGTTATGCCCTGGCTGGTTTTTTGAAGGGCAAGCGCCAGGGCAGCGAGGCGGCTTTGAAGTATGTCGTCTACGGTGCGAGCGCTGCGGGCGTCATGCTCTATGGCATCAGCCTAATCTGTGGGGCTTATGGCACGGGGTCGTTTCCCGCGCTTGTCAAAGTGATCGGCGCGACTCGCGGCGGCCTGCCGCTGCCGGTCGTCGCCGGGTCGGTGTGCGTCGCGGTCGGGTTGGCGTTCAAGCTGGCGGCCGTGCCGTTCCACTTCTGGTGCCCGGACGTCTTCGAAGGCGCCGCGGCCGAGGTCGGAGCCTTCTTGTCGGTCGCGTCGAAGGCGGCCGCGCTGGCGCTCACTGCACGCTTCATGTTCACGATCGCGTCCACCTTGACGATCGGCGATGGCGGCACCGTGCGCATGACGATCTCGCTTGGTTTTGGCGTGTTTGCCGCCATCACCGCGACGTTTGGCAATCTTGTGGCGATTGCGCAGACCAACTTGAAGCGATTGCTTGCGTACTCGACGATTGCCCATGCCGGAATCATGATGATGGCGCTCGTGCCGGTCGGTCCGCGCGCGGTCGGGCCCGTGCTGTACTATGTGAGCGCTTACTTGCTGATGAATCTCGGCGGATTCGCCGTCGTCGCGCTCGTACGTAATCTGACGGGCCGCGAGGACATTGACGGCATTCGCGGCCTCGGTCGGCGTTCACCGGTGCTGGCGGCAGCGATGGCGTTCTTCTTGCTCAGCCTCCTGGGACTGCCGCCGCTTGCAGGTTTCGCCGCGAAGTTCCAGGTCTTTGCCGTTCTCTATGAAACCGGCCGCGACCTGGGCCGCGCTGAGCCGTTTTTTGGCTGGTTCTTCTTCGGCCTGCTGGCGGTTGCCGCGTTGAATACGGCGATCAGCGCCGGTTACTATTTGAAGGTTGTTCGGGCGATGTTGTTGGATGAGCCGACCGCGGACGCGGAGCCGATCGCCGTTCCGCTTGGCGGCCGCCTGTTCGTTACCGGCCTGGCGGTTCTGATTCTTGTTACCGGCATCTTGTGGAACCCATTGACCCGGGCGGCCACTGATGCGGGCCATTCGTTCGACGGCCCGCCCGAAAGCGTGATGGAGTTGCGCCCATGAGCGTCGACGCAATGAACGACCGACTGATCGACGCGTATCGCCGGGAACGGCTATCGTTCACGCAATACATCTTGCAGGCGACGCCGTACGCGGGACCAGCCGACCGGAGTATGCTCGAGCGTGTTCAGGCGATCGCGGGCGCCGAAGCCAAGAGCCTGGACGGGTTTGCCGACTATTTGGCGGACAATCGCGTCATCGTCCCATTTCTCGGCGCCTTCCCGAGCGTGTTCACGAACTACAACTTTATTGCCGTCCGTCGGCTGCTTCCGCAACTTGCGACCGATCAGGCACGCGGCCTGGCGGCGCTCGAGCGCGACGCGCTTGCCTCGCCACCCGGCGATGCTCGGACCTGGCTCGAAAGACTTGCGAACGACAAGCGAATGCACATGGCCGAGTTGACCAAGCTCATGGATCGGACGAGCGGATCGCCGTGACGAATCCGGCGAATGGGCAATGCACGGCGAAGCGCGAGAGCATCCGATGCCGCCTGCCGAGTTGTTGGATCTGCTGGCGCTGACGCTGGTTCCCGGCCTGGGGCCGCGCTTGACCCAGGCGATGCTCGATCATTTCGGCTCCGCGTCGGCCGCACGGCGCGCGTCCGCGGCGGAACTCCAACAAGTGCCTCAGATCGGCGCCAAGCTCGCCAGCGATTTTGCGGCTGCGTTGGGCGCCGCCGATGCGGAAGCCGAGTTTGCGCGAGCTGCGCAACAGAATGTCATTCTGTGTCCGCGTTCGTCACCTGCATATCCAACACGGCTTGGGGAACTTCCCGACTCGCCACATTTGCTCTATGTGCGTGGATCGATAACTCCGGCCGATGCGAATGCGGTTGCCATCGTCGGCTCACGGCAATGCTCGACGTATGGGCTGCGCATCGCGAACAAGCTCGCGGCCGACCTCGGACGAGCTGGGTTCACGATCGTGAGCGGCCTTGCGCTCGGGATCGACGGCGCCGCCCACCGCGGCGCACTTGAGAGCGGCGGCCGCACGCTTGCCGTGCTCGCGGGCGGCCTGTCGTCGATCTATCCGCCGGGCCACGTGGGCCTCGCGGACGAAGTGGCGGCGCGTGGAGCGATCATCACTGAGACGCCAATGACGATGAGTCCGCAGCGCGGCATGTTTCACGCGCGCAATCGGCTCATTAGCGGTCTTGCCCGCGCCGTGGTCATCATCGAAGCCAACGAACGCAGCGGCGCCCTCATCACGGCACGCCATGCCGCCGAGCAGGGGCGGGACGTGTTCGCCATCCCTGGCAATGTCGATAGTCCGCACAGCGCCGGTTCACTCCGCCTGCTTCGCGACGGCGTCAAACTCATTCGCCATGCGGACGACCTGCTCGAGGACCTCAAGGGCCTGCACCCCCTCGCGCCGAGGGCCGCGGAGTTGTTTCCGGCGCCGTCGGCTCAAGCGGCCTCCGCGGTGCCGTTGCCGCCGACCATTATTGATCCAGTGCATCAGAAGATCTGGGATCTGTTGACGGAGCCAAGGCATGCGGACGAGATCACGCGGACGATCGGCGTCGCGGCTGGGCAAATGAGCGGTGTCTTGTTGACAATGGAGATGAAAAAGCTGATTCGCCGAATGCCAGGCAACATGTTCGAACGCCGTTGATTAGCCATGAAACTGCCGCAGATTGTCGTGTACGAATCCGATGGCTGGCTCGCCGATCAGGTGCGCCGGCTGGCCGCGGAGAACTCGTGGCTCGTTCGTGAATCGCGGCAAGCGGAGGCGTGCTTACAATTTCTCGCCGATGCACGGCCATGCGTCCTGTTGCTTCGGCTCGAACGTGAACTGCATGATGGGTTGACGCTGCTCGGCCAGGTTGTCGAACGAGCGCCGGATTGCCCGGTCATTCTGGTCAGCGACGTCAAGATGGAAGGGGCGGACCAGCGGGCGCAACTCTCGGCGCTGGCATTTGACCTCGGGGCGCGGTACGTTCTATTTCCGCCGTTGCAGCAACCGGTGATCGAGGATTTGGTGGCCGGCCTGTTGTCCGCGACCATTCGGCGCGTTGTGGGAACGACGGCGATCGACGACAACGATGCGTGACATTCCGCTAGTCAACGAAACCAAGTGTGTCGGCTCGGCGACGTGTGTCGCTGTATGTCCGACAAGCTGCCTCGCGATGTCCGGGGCCACGCCGTGGCTCATTCGCCCGGCAGACTGTATCTCATGTGCGGCATGTGCCGCGGTATGCCCGGTGACCGCGATCGAGATGAAGCCGCTGCCGACGCCGTAATGTAGTAGCAAGCCTCACCTGGAGAATTCGTCGTGCTCGAGATCCTTTTGCTCTTTGTGCTTGGCAAGAAGATCGCAGCCATTGCGAAAGAGAAGAATCGCAGCCCGGTCGGCTACGTCTTGCTGCTGGTCTTCGGATGGTTCATTCTTGGTTTCGGCGGGGGCGTGGTCCTGGCAATCATTGCCGTCTCCGGCGGCGCCAAGGAGGATGACGCGTTGGTCGCTTTCATCCCCGGCTATCTGGTTGGCGTGGTCTGCGCCGCGGTGCTCGCTTTTACGGTGGTCAAGATGGCGTCGCCATTGCGCCGTCACCGGGGCGGCGATGAATACGACGACTATGACGACTACGAAGAGGAATCGCGCCGGCGCGACGACTACGACAACGATCGGCCGCGCCGCGGACGGCGTGATGAGGACGACGATTTCGACCGGCCGCGCCGACGGGATGATTATTGAGCCGTGAACCTCGACTACCACGTTTGGCAGGCCCAACTCGCGATTTCGCTACTTTTCGCGGTGCTTCTGGCGCGTGTCGCCCGGCGCAAGGGACGCCATCCATTCGGCGCCGCCCTCCTGTTGCTCGTCTTCGCCAATGGCTGGCCGCTCGTCTTTGGCGCTGTGGGACAAACAATTGCGAATGCGTGGAATTTGAATGACACGGCACGCTTGATCATGTCACGGGTCTACAGTTATGGCGGCGTGATGTTCGGCATTGTGACCAGCTTTGCGATCATCGGCTGTCTGCGACCAATTCCGAAGCCGCTGTCAAACTCAGCAACTACGTGTCGCTGACGTCCGTCAGACGCGAGATCGCCACGACGTCAGTGCGAAAGAGCGTGACCTTTTTGCGATTGCGCTTGATTCCCGTCTGCACGCTGGCCACCACGTAGTTTTCGCGTGACGTTTCCGTGTCGCGGAGGTCGTGCAAGTCGGCGCTCTTGAGTTCCAGAAAATGCTCGTCGACGCGGATCAATGTGCCGAGGCAAACGTATGGGCTCTTGAGATCGATGACGACCTTCTCGTTGATGAACTCGTCGAGCATGACCGGCCTCCGCGGGGCTCGGTTATTGATACGCCGTCAGAACTGCAGGCGAAGTTGAATTTGCCCGTAGACGCCGGCGCCGACGTTGACGCGGCCCTGATTGCGGTCGCTGTATTGTTTGCCGATGAAGTAGAAGCGATCGAACACGTAGCCCGCCGAGACATCGAGCCGCAATCGATACGGCAAATCGAACTTCATGCCGCCGCCGAGCCGTTTTTCGTAGGAATAGAACCGCTCGGTATTGTCGATGCGGTCGGACAGAAAGAAGACTTCGTTCGCCCAGTTGAATTCGCCGTATGCGCGGAAGCCCGGCCGCTCGACCGATTGCCAGACCACCTGTGCCGAGATCGAACGAATCGGCACCCAATACGCCTCGGCCGTCCACTGCGGCAGGAAGTGATACTTGGCGAAGAACGGCACGCCGATGCCCATCTCCAATTCGTCGCTCGGCCGCCAATAGTAAAACGCGATCGGCAGCGGATAAGGCGAGTCGGACGTCGGCGAGTAGTTCGCTCCCAGCACCCAGGCGTCGCGGCCCTCGGCGGGGAAGGCGTTGTACACGGTCAGTGATGCGACGAGCCCGGTGTTCTGTTCGAACGGATGGTCGCTCGCCGCGCCGGCACTGACCGCAGCTCCCGTTGTCCAACCGTTGTCCCAGGCGTGCGCGTACGACATGCCGGCCTGGATATCCCACAGGTTGCTCGGGAACGGTCGATGAAATGTCGGAACGATCGCGTTCGTCCAGTACATCGACTCGTGGATGCCAAAACCGACGGCCGCAGTGTCGCTCCCTTCGCGGTAGATCGGTGCGAAGATCGAGAGGTTCTGACGCAGCACCGCCAAGTCGGTCGGTTGATTGGTCACCGGTTGCGCCGGGATCCATGTCGCGCCATAGCCCGGTATGCCGAAGCGGCCGGCGAGCACACCCATGCCAAAGCGCGTGCCGATGGACTCCTCGGTCAACGGCGTCGGCGGGCCGAGCGGTGCGAACGGTCGGAACGGCTGATCGGGCGGGCCGAGCGGGTCGTTCAGGTCGATCAACGGAAGTCGGGGCGCGGGATCGCCCAGGATGGCGACGGGTTGCGGGCCACCGGGCTGGGCCGCCGCCGTGCCAGTCGTAAGCGCAACGATGATGAGCACCCGCAACCGGGTTGGCGACATCGCGGATCGGTCCCGCTCGGGGCCTGTGGACGCGGGGGTATAGCGAGAACGCGGCAAGCTGTCGAGGTGGGATGAAACCGTGCAACGAAATGAAACCTGCGATTGAAAGACCAGGGTCATTCACTTACTTTTCAAGTGATTTTGAGACCCGTCTCGTCCGAATCGATCGGTCACTGCCAACGAATCAGGTAATTTGGATGTGTCTGGCGCTAGAATTGCAAAAGCGCGTTTTTGCCAGAAATGCTTATTCCATAGCCAGATGCGTCGCGAAAATGAAACAGAGATGGCCAACCCCGGTGTATAGTTGGCCATCTCTGTTTGGCCATCTCTAACCTTTGAACTTGCAACGAAAGCAACGAATCTTCTCGTCGTGGTCTTTTGGCCTCCAACTAGAATATCCCGCCACCTTCCGCTTCGGGCCGCCGCATGTTTCGCATCGACCTGCCGTTCACCGACGCGCATCTGCTGCTCACGCCGCGACTGGATGGGATGTCGCGGTTGATGCAGGTCGGCATTCTCGCCCTCATCCTGGCGGTCGTGCTCTTTCTGATTTTCCGCCTCTATCGTTACGAGTTGCGGCTCATACCACGCCGCTTCGCACTGGTGCTGTTGGCGCTTCGTCTCGGACTTGTCTTGTCACTGTTCTTCGTGACGAGCATGAAGCCGGCGCTCGCACGCACGGTCACGGAGACCATTCCCTCCAAGGTGCTCATCGCCGTCGACCGTTCGGACAGCATGAGCATCACGGATGAGCAGCGTTCGCAGGCCGAGAAGGTGGAACTCGCCAAGGGATTGAAATTCGATCTCGCCAAGGTCGATGGGCTGACGCGCAATCAGATCGTCGAACGCGTGCTGGCGCCCGAGGGCGCCAACCTCCTCAAAGCGATCGGCGACAAGCATCTGCTCGATGCGATTCAGTTCACACAGGCGACCGGCGATCTGCCGCGTGAATGGGACAAGCTCAAGCCGGTCCTTGATGAATTGAACGCGAAGCCGGCGGGCAACGCGTTCACTGATTTGAAGCAACCGTTGATTCGGGCCATCGAACGTGGCGGCAGCGGCGAGGGCAAGCTGCTCGGCATCGTCATCCTGACCGACGGCCAGCACAACTGGGGCCTGTCGCCGTTGAACAAGGCGCGCGAGTTGGGCCAGCGCGGCGTGCCGATCTATTTCGTCGGCATCGGCGCCAAGGACCCGCCGCCTGACCTCGCGGTGCTGTCGGCAAAGGCCACGCCGCCGACAGTGTTCAAGCACGCATATACCACGGTCGAAGCCCGCGTGCTTATCAACAATCTGCCGCCGGGCAAAGTGAAGGTGACGCTTAAGTATCCCGATCGGCCGGACGCGAAGATGCGCGAGCCGCTCGTTGAAGAAATCAAGCACGATGGCACGAACGGCCCGCGCCTCGTCACTTTCACGGCCCGCATGGATGAGCCCGGCACGGAGACGCTCATCATTTCGGCCGAGCACATTCCGGATGACGCGAACGATCCGCGCAAGGACACGCGACCCGAGAACAACTCGCGACCAGTCGTCGTCAATGTGTCACCAGACAAGGCCAAGGTGTTGCTCGTCGACGGCGAGGCGCGCTGGGAGTTTCACTATCTGCACACGGCGCTCATCCGCGACGAGACGATGGAGACGCTGAGCGTGGTGTTCGATCAACCGCGCGTCAACGCGGTGAACGAGGAAGGCGCCAAGAAGATGGGCCTGCCGGACACGACGCTGCCCAAAGATCCTGAAGCGTTGATGGGATACGACTGCGTGATTCTGGGCGATGTTAGTCCGGAACAATTGCCCCGTGCCGAGCGTGACCAACTCGAAAAATATGTGTCGGAGCGTGGCGGAACACTCGTGCTCCTGGCCGGCAAGCGCTCGATGCCGATGGATTACTTAAAGGAAGGCGAGCCACTCGCGAAGATGTTGCCGATCTTGAAGCCCGCCGTCGTGAAGGCCGACTCCGGGTTCCGCGTGGCACTGACCGCCGAGGGACTGCAAACCGGCTTCTTGCGCATGGAGCCGAATGCGGGTTTGAGTGCCGAGACGTGGAACAACCTGCCGCCGCACTTTTGGGCGATCACTGGACGCGCGAAAGATGGGGCGGTGACGCTCGCCAGCATTCCGCAGGCGAACATGCCCAACGACCCGGCGGCGGCCCGTGAAGTTGAACGGAACAACGCGCTGATCGTCCGGCAGAACTTTGGTTTCGGCAAAGTGGTTTACGTTGGGATCGACAGCACCTGGCGCTGGCGCTTCAAAAAGGGCGACACGTACAACCACCGCTTCTGGAGCCAGGTCATCCGCTGGGCCGCCAGCGATCGAGCCTTGGTCGCCGGCAATGAATTCGTGCGCTTCGGCGCGCGTGAACCGGTGTATCGGGCGGATCAGGAAGTCGAGATCGTCGCCCGCTTTAGCGACAAGGTGAAGAAGCTGCCAGCGGATGCACTGGCTGGCGCGCGACTGATTCGCAAACCGAAGCCGGGCGTCGAGGAAGTGATCGGCCTGATGCCGTTGAAGCCGCACCCGGTCATTCCGCGCGAGCTGGATGGGGCGCAAGCAAACCTCCCGCCAGGCGAGTACGACATCGAACTGGTGATTCCCGACGTCGAAGAGAAATTGAACGGTCCCGATGGCAAGAAGCTGCGTGCCCATGTGCAAGTGCTGCCTGCCGATACCGGCGAAATGCTCGACCTGGGCACGAACTGGCTGCTCATGGACGACATCGCCGCCAAAAGCGGTGGCAAGGTGTTCCCCGCTGAACGTGCCGCCGAGTTGATCGACCTCTTGCAAAGCCGCAGCGCGACCCGCGAGTACGCCGTCGAACAAAAGATGTGGCAATCGTGGTGGACGCTGATCCTGTTCATTGTGCTGCTGTCGCTGGAGTGGGTGGTACGGAAGTTCGCGGGATTGCCATGATTTGTGGATTTGTAGGGCGGGTGGAGCGGACCGGAGCGCAGCGACGGGCCGCGTAAATCGATCGCGGCAAAGCGGAGCAGTTTTGACAGAGGTTTTTCGGTTCGACGTGGGGCTGGCCCATCAAGGTCTGAAAACAACCATAAAACAGACGGCTCAACCGAACACGTTATTACGACGCTCGCGCCACATGACCGACTTGCAAATACTCAGCGCAATTGGAACAACCCTGTTCATCCTGGTCCTGCTCTGCGTCATCGCGCGAGCCATCCTGCGCCCGCACCGGGAACCGGCATCGCGCTTGGCCTGGATTGTGGTCTTGATCGGTTTGCCGGTGATCGGCATTGCTGCCTACCTCCTCCTGGGCGAAACGAGCATCGGCCGGCGTCGAAAAGAGCGCATGCGGGCCGTGCTGGCGCGAATGCCGGAATTGCTGCAGACGCCCGGAGCGCAGGCGGCGAATCTTCAACCCGACCTGCCGGACCGATATTCGCCCATCTTTCGGGTCGGACAATCGATCAACGGCTTCGAACCCGTCGGCGGCAACAAGGCAACGCTGCTTCCGGATTCGAACTCAACCATCGAGTCGATGATTGCGGACATCGACGCCGCCAAGGACCATGTCCACCTTAGCTTCTACATCTGGCTGGCGGACAACAATGGGCTCAAGATGGTCGAAGCCCTGAAACGGGCGGCCGCACGCAAGGTGACGTGCCGGGCGCTGGCGGACGGGCTGGGCTCGCGCGCCTTGATCAAATCGGAACATTGGCAGGCAATGCGAAGTGCGGGCGTTCATGTCGCGGCCGCTTTGCCGATTAGCAATCTCTTTCTGCGTCCGTGGCTTGGGCGAATGGACCTGCGCAACCATCGCAAGATCGTGGTGATCGACAACCAAATCACCTATTGCGGGAGCCAGAACTGCGCCGACCCCGAGTTCCTCGTCAAAGCGAAATTCGCGCCTTGGGTCGATGCCATGATCCGGCTTGAAGGCCCGATCGCCCGGCAGAATCAGCACTTATTTGCCAGTGACTGGATGGCTCAGGTCGACGAGGACATCACGGATTTGTTTCGGCAACCGCTTCCACCTGGTGAACACGGGTTCGCGGCGCAGGTGATCGGCACGGGGCCAACGGTGCGTTATTCCGCGATGCCCGAGGTCTTCGAGACCTTGATGTATGCCGCCCATCGCGAGCTGTTCATCACAACGCCCTACTATGTGCCGGACGAGTCGATGCAGGCCGCCCTGTGCGCCAGCGCTCGCCGGGGCGTTGCGACGACCATCATCTTCCCGGCACGCAATGACTCCTGGATTGTCGGCGCCGCCAGTCACAGCTACTACAGCGAACTTCTTGCGGCCGGAGTCCGCATCGCTGAGTACGAAGGCGGACTATTGCATACCAAATCGCTGACGCTCGATGGCGAAATAACACTCGTCGGCTCGGCCAACATGGACCGCCGTAGTTTCGAATTGAACTACGAGAACAACATCCTGCTCTACGATCCGTCGTTAACCGCGGTCGTCCGGCGGCGGCAAGATGCGTATTTGGCTCACTCCCATTGGGTGACGGCCGAGATGGTCGACCTATGGCCCTTGCGACGCCGACTCTGGAACAACACGATTGCGATGCTTGGGCCGGTGTTGTGATCCGGGAAACGGTCCGCTTGTGATGTAGCGCGATCAATCCTTCGCACCGCCCAGCGTCACGGCGATCTTGTACTTATCGTTGAGATGGGCATGTGCTTGGCTGCCTTCGGTGCTCTTCGGAAACTTGTCGCAGACTTGCTTGAAAACCTTAATCGCTTGCTCGGTCTTTCCGGCTTCCTCGTGCGTCGCGGCGATCTGGTAGAGCGCCCAAGAAGCATGCGGGGCCGATGACGACATGATCTGGCCGTAGAGGGCGATCGCCTCGTCGTACTGTTTGAGTCGCCGGTGCGCGGCTGCCATGTGCTGGTAGTTGTGCGGAAAGCGATCGGTGCCGCGATAGGCAGTAATCGCGTCTTTCCAGCGCTGGGCGTAGTACAACGTTTCGGCAATCTGGAAGTGATAGTCCTTGGCGTTGGTCGCGTCGGCCACGAGTAATTCTCGATAAACGGCAATCGCCTGATCGGGCTTGCCGCCCTGGCGATACGCCATCGCGGCTGCCGAGAGCCACTTGCCTGTTGCCTTCATGTCCGACACGGAGAGCCGGCGATAGACTTCAACCGCCTTGTCGAATTGGCGTTCCTCGTAATAGCTGTTGGCAATCTGAGATTGGCCCTCGATCGCGTCCTTGAACTTGGCGTAGGTCGTGCGCGCCTGCTCCATTTGCTTGTTCGCTTTGTGCCACTGCGCGATATGGCCGAGGATTGCGTCGCTAGCCCCAAGTGCAGTCGCCATTTCGTCGTAGACGGCTTTCTGCTTGTCCGGCTGATGTGCCTGACGACGAACCTCGGCGACGGCGAACCAGGTTTCAAGCGCGGCCGGCTTGGTCTTCTCGTCCTTCAGACCGTTCATCGCCTGCACCTTGAGCCAGCCTGTCCCGGCATCGGCCAACTTCTCGCCGAGTTTCTTGGTCGCCTCTTCCATCGCGGCGGTTAGCTCGTTAACTGCTTGGGGCAACCCGCCGAGGTTTGGGTGCATCAGGTGAACCGGCAACTCGGCTTCCATGCAAGTCGTGGTTAGCGCCTTCAGACCCTCATCAAAATTGCCCGCGTGGAACGACACGCGGGCAAGCTGACGGGCGGCATTCACACACGGCTCAACCGTCGGCCCCTTGCGTTCGACGTTGTAGGTCAACTCGCGGAGCAACGTCGTCTGCGTCGTGGCGTCCATTTCCTTGACCGCGATCTCGACGAGATCGAGGCGGGCCATCACGGCCGCGAAGTGCTTCGGATATGTAGTGATTGCTTTCGCATAAGCCTTCTTGGCCGGTTTGACATCGCCCATGTCTCGGTAGGTCCGGCCGATGAGGAGGGCCGCGATGGGCGCTTCCGGGGAGTCGGGATAGTAATCGAGGACCGACTGGTAGCCGTCCTTGATCGCCGCGTTCTGCTTGCGGAGATGGATTTGACAGTGCGACCACTTGAGCTGGGCATAGGGCGCGCCTTCGCTCTTTTCGTACAGCTTGAGAAACTTCTCGTACTCGTCGGCCGCGACCTTGTACTGCGCTTCGCGATAGAACTTCTCGGCGATATTAAGCTGATAGCGCTCGGCTTCGCGCAGCTTGGCCCAGCGCTCTACCGCCATCTCGTCGAGCGGGCCAGCGCCCAGCGATGTGGAGAGAACTAACAGCCCCGCAACGGCCATCATGGTTTTTGCGATTTGAGCCACTTGTTCTTCTCCGACAGCGAGTAAAAGATCACGTTGACGCCGAGCTGATAGCACGATTCGTACACGTCCTTCTTGATGCCGGCATGATCGTCGCGCCAGGCGTCGCTCAGGGCGCCGGGGTGATAGTACGCGACCCATCGGCCATCGAGTTTCCAGCCGAGCGGCACGGTGCCGCCGTGCGCGACGACCACGGGCAGCATTGGCAAGGCGTAGGGCCGCTGGTGAATGCGATCGTCCCGCGGAACCGCGACGGGCTGGACGCCGGTGATCTCGTTCATGTTGGCGATGAACGACTGATGGAACCCCGGGCCGCCGTGGTTGTCGCCGAGGATCATGCCGTGTTGTTCGGTCACGTACTGCTTCAGGATCTTCTTGGCCGACGCATCGAGCGGCAGCGACTGGTTGCCAGAAATGTAGAGGAGCGGCGGCGCCTTCTGGGCGGGGTAGCGCGGCAGTTGGCCGATGTCGATGTACTCGGTCTCGTCGGCGACCTTTTGCTTGGTGCGGGCGTGATACTCGGCGAGCATGTTGCGGTCGCCGCCGATGCCGAAGTTGCGATCCCAGCCGCGATCGCCGTGCTTGAGCCGTACGAATGCCGCTTTGCCCTTGCCGGTCCCGCTGCCAAAGCCGGAGCCATCGCCGTCGCCTTCGCCGGTGGCGCCATCGCCCTGTCCGACCTGATAGCGATTCTGCGTTTCTTCCGTGAGCTTCACATCAATGTTGTCGATCGGCGGCGCGGCGAACTTGATCGAGCTATAGGGGTTGATGACGTACTTCTTCTTGATGACTTTCTGCACCTTGACCGAACTGGCCTGGATCGTGTCCGACCCGCCGCCAGCCGGCAGGTCGTATCCCTCGCTTCCACGCCGAGGGCCCCAATCGAGGTGAGCGAGAACGTAAATCAACGTGAAAAACAGCGAATAGGCGACCAGCAGCACAAACGACTGGATCAGCCGTGAGCTACGTCGACCATAGTACCAGGCTGACGGATCGAGCGGGTTCGAAGTCGCGGGTCCGCGTGGATACGCACCGCCGAAGATGACGCCGGGCTGGAAAAGATCGTCGTAGTCGTCGCGCTCATCGTGGAGATTCGCGTGGGTTCGCCTGGCCTCGAGTCGTCGAGCCTCGCGCTCCACCAAAAACACCGCCCAACAGAGGCCGATGACGAAGAGGATCACCCAGCCGATCACGTCGACGATGCCATGCCCGCCCCAGATGACCGTGTGGCCAATCCAGAGCAGGGCAAACAGCGCCGAAGGGAGCGCGGCTCGCGTCGGTGTCAGGCGGAAACGAAGCACGGTGGGATTTCTGACGGGTCTACTTCGGGCCCAGTTCCTTGAAGATGTCGTCTTCCTTCTTGTCCAGCGGGTTCACCTTCGGGCTGCCCGTCTTGACGCCGCTTTCGCCGAGCACGTCCGGCAGGTCCTTGCCCTTGGCCTTCGGCTTGCTTGGATCGGCAGCCGGCGCCTTCGCAGTTTGATCGCCGGGCGGCGTTGGCGAGGTCGTCGCTGCTGGTGCAGGCTCATTCCCTCCAGACGCCGTCGGCTGCTGGTCGGCCGGCTTGGCCTTGTGAATCAGATAAGGCACTACCGTCAACGCGACAAACACCACGCCGGTGCCGATGGCCGCCAGCACGAAGGCCTTCAAGAGTCCGCGATCCGACTGGAGCCCGAGCGACTCTTGCGGACTCCGGGCGCGCAAGTGGCGGAGCGTGTCGAGCACATTGGCCGGGACCGCGGTCTGCCCGTTGAGCGGCTCGCCGTTTGCGAGGGTTGGCTTCATGGAAGTCAGGTCAGCAAGGTGAAGCGGGGGCGGGAGAGAACGTACTTGGAATAGTCTACCGTGGAACCGCGGCCGCAACAATAAGGAGGGACGGATTCGTTTCACGGGACGCCAGGATTCCTCTGCCGCCGCGCCCCACCCCTGTTCCAGACGAATTCTACTTTTCCAGAATCAACACTTTTTTCCTGGACAAATCGCGCCAAATACACGAAACTCACCGCCGGTTATTTCGATTGTCGATCAGCTGAAGCCCTGATGGTTGGCGACGTTGCGTCCACCGTCCATTCATTTCAACTCGTTGCAATTAATTCACGCAATACAACTTTCAAAAGACGCCCATTGCGATTGCACTTAGCCGGTGCCTGCTTGCCTCTGCCGGCTGGATCAGTCATACTGTCCGGAACCCTGTCATTCGACCGACTCGCAGTTCCAAGGAATGCCAACGATGCCGCGCCGATGTGCATTGCGCTTTGAGACCTTCGAGGATCGCATCCAACCCGCGGTCGCCATTTTGCCAAGCAATGCGAGCGGTAATGGATATGCCGCACTCGATTTCAACTCGAGCGGCGGCTATGTGCCTCCGGACACCTCTGGGGCCGCCGGACCGAACGCCTACATTGAAACGGTTAACCAGGAAGTGGCGCTCTACGGGAACAAGTCGACCGGAGGCTCGCCCCAACTCGACTCGCTGGACCACTTCTGGCGTACGGTCGGGGGCCTGCCCCACATTAGCGGCTCGGCCTTTTTTTCCGATCCGATTGTGGTGTACGACGAGAAGATAAGTCGGTTCATCATCGGCGACCAGGACGTCGATTTCACCAACCACGTGAGCAACTTCGACATTGCGGTTTCAAAATCGAACAACCCCACGACGCTCACGACTGCCGACTGGCGCTTCTATACCGTCACCACCACGCAAGCGAACTTCGATGCCGACTATCCCGGCAACTTCGGCTACAACGCCGACGCTTTCGTGTTTACCCTGAACATGTTTCCGGTTAGCACCGGTGCTCACGTCCAGGTCGTGTCCGTCAATGCGGCTGACCTTCTGGCCGGTGTCACTCAGGCCAACCTGCACACCTTCTCGAACAACGTCAGTTCATTTAGTCTCCGTCCCGCAACGATGCATGATGCGGTCGCTGGCGACCCCATGTGGCTGGTCGGCCAAGGCGGCACCAACTCCATCAACGTGTTCAAGATGACGAACGTCCTCTCGAACAGCGCGACCATTACGGGCACGGGCATCGGCGTCACCGCCTACTCAGGGGCAAATTCGCCGTTGAATCCCAACGGTACGACCGTCACGACGAACATCGATTCGCGGATCCAGAGGGCCGCGGTCTCCGGCGGCCATCTGGTTGCCGCGCACGCGGTGGGGAACGGTTCGACGGAAAACGACATTCAGTGGTACGATTTCAACGTTACCGGGGCGACGCCGACGTTGTTCCAGCAGGGCCGTGTCAGCGGCGGTAATAAGGTCTATCTCGAATACCCCGCGATCGACATCAATGCCGCCGGCCAGATCGGCTTGACCTACATGCGCGTCGGGAACGATACCGGCACGGACTTCATGTCGATGTACGTGACCGGCCGCAACCCCAGTAACGCGGCCGGGACGATGCAGACGCCGCTCTTGGTGCCCGCCGGCACCGGCGTGGCGAATTACGACGACTTCGCGAGCGGCGGACGAGCCGGCGATCTTGCCGGGATCAACGTCGATCCGGTCAACGGCACCTTCTGGGCCGTCAATGAGTTCGCCAATACCGAGCCTAGCGCCAACTGGGGCACGGCCGTTGCCAATTTCGCGTTACCGCCGATCGTCTCCGGCGGCGTGACCTCAGCGGTTGCCAACACGACTTACGGGGTTAGCTCCGTCATCCCGATCACGGTCACCTTCAATACTCCCGTAACGGTTTCCACAGTCGGGGGCACGCCGTCTCTCGCTTTGAATGCCGGCGGCGGAGCGTCGGCGGTTTTCGCCAGCGGCAGCGGGACCAACGTTCTGACCTTTAATTACACGGTTGTAGCTGGACAGACATCGGCCGACCTGGACTATACCTCGACCTCGGCTTTGACCCTCAACGGCGGGACGATCAAGGACTCGGCGACGGCCTTGGCCGCTGATTTGACGCTGGCCAGTCCCGGCGCGACGGGATCGCTCGGCAACAGCAAGAACATCGTCATCGACACGGGCGTTCCCACGGTGACGAACGTGACGTCCACGACCGCGAACGGTGCGTATGGGGCCGGCGCCGTGGTTGCGATTACGATCACATTTAGCACGTCGGTAGCCGTCACGGGGACGCCGTTGCTTGCCCTCAACTCGGGCGGGACAGCGAGTTACTTCAGCGGGACCGGGACGCCCGCGCTGACTTTCAGTTACACGGTCGTTGCCGGCGATACGACGGGTGGCGCTCACCTCGACTACCCTTCGACGGGTGCCCTGACGCTCAATGGTGGAACGATCAAGAACAGCTCGAACGGGAGCAATGCCACTTTGACGCTTCCGTCGCCGGGCGGCGTCGGTTCGCTCGGGGCCAACAAGAACATCGTCATCGACACGACGGTTCCGGCCGTGAGCAACGTGACCTCCACGACTGCCAACGGGACCTATGGCAAAGGAACGGTGATACCGATCACCATCGCTTTCACGAAGGCGGTGGACGTTACTGGAACACCATTGCTTACACTCAACTCCGGTGGGACCGCGAGTTACGCGAGCGGAAGCGGGACGACGACGCTGACGTTCAACTACACGGTCGGGGTTGGCGACACGACCAATGGCTTGCACTTGGACTTCACTACAACCACGGCCCTCACGCTCAATAGCGGGACGATTTTGGACCACTTGACGAGTGTCAATGCCGTCCTGACCTTGCCGTCTCCTGGTGCGGCTGGTTCGCTCGGGGCCAACAAGTCCATCATCATTGATGCCGTGCCGGCGCTGGCGACCAACATTACCTCCACCAATGCCGACGGGACGTATGGCTTCGGTCAAACGATCACGATCAAAGTGACCTTCAGTCATTCCGTGGCGGTGACCGGAACGCCGTTGCTGGCATTGAACTCCAGCGCGACAGCCAGCGCCAGCTACGTCAGCGGAACCGGAACCAACACGATCACGTTTACCTTCACTGTTGGACTAACCGATGTTGCCGCGGATCTGGACTATGCGTCTATCGGCGCCCTTACGCTCAATGGCGGTACGATCACCGACCAATTCAACAGTGTGCCGGCCAATTTGACGCTGCCGGCGCCTGGATCGGCTTTGTCATTGGGCGGCAACAAGAATCTGGTCATCGACGGCACCCCGGCGAAGCCTTCGAATATCACTTCGGCGGTGGCGGACGGGACCTACCACATCACGAACGTCATCCCAATCACCATGACGTTCACCAAGCCAGTGGTCGTATCCACGACGTTCGGCGTGCCGACTCTGGCGCTGAATTCCGGCGGGCTTGCAACTTACACTGGCGGCAACGGGACATTCACGACGTTGACCTTCAGCTACACGATCGCGGCGGGTCAGAACTCGGCCGATCTGGATTACAGTTCCATTTCGGCTTTGGCGTTGAATGGCGGAAGCATCAAAGATCAGGCGAGCAACACGGCGGCCACGTTGACGTTGCCTGCCCCCAGTACAGCCGGTTCACTCAGCGCCAACAAGGACATTCTTGTGGATACGATCGGGCCCGCGGTCGTCTCGTACAAGGTGCTCTTCGGGTCCAAGTCGTATGACCTGGTCGGGTCCGGACGGTTCGATGTGCCGTGGACCGTGACTGGAATCCAGGTGGTATTCAATCGGGCAGTGGCGTCGGGCAATATCCACAGCTTGTCCGGGTTGACGGCCACGTCGCTCACTGGGCTTGGCACCTCGACCTTGACCTTCAAGTTCGCCGCGATCATCAAGGGGCAATTCAATACCAGCCTGGTTTCGACCGGAGCCGACGCCCTGAAGGACGCGGCCGGGAACACGATCGTCGCCTTCTCCCATGCGCTCAATGTGCTGAACGGGGATTTTAACGACGATCACAAGGTAGACCTGGCGGATGAGAATGGCGTGCGCGCCGCCGTTCCGGCGCCGTTCTCGATCAACCCGCCGTACAACATCTTCGCGGACATGAACGGCGACGGGTCGATCAACCTCACGGACGTGGGCATCGTTCACAAACGACGCGGGACAACGTTGCCGTAAGGACAACATTGAGAGACGGCGGCTAGTGCTCCGTCTGCCCTTAGAAGGTGGGTTCGTGCAAGCGGAGACCGAAGCGCAGCGAGGGCGACGCAGCACCTGCCCACCCTTTTGACTTGGACGCACTATTCGTGTTTTTTCATCGCCTGCGAATTGGATTGAGGGCATGAGAACCCGGCGGGCATTCACGCTGATTGAACTGCTGGTGGTAATCGCCATCATCGCCTTGATTGTCGGCTTGCTGCTCCCTGCCGTTCAGAAGGTTCGGGAGGCGGCCAATCGGATCAAGTGCCAGAACAACTTGAAGCAGATCGGTCTGGCGATCCATGGTTTTCACGACGAGAATGACCGCTTCCCGCCCGCTTACGTTTGGGTCGATCCGACACAACGCGCTCTGCAGTCCCCGCATCCAAACTTATACGACCACCCGCCGGGAATCACGTACACGCAGCCGAACTGGCCCGGCTGGGGATGGGCGGCGTTCCTCCTGCCGTACATCGAGCAGGACAACGTGTTCCGCACGATTAACTTCGACGCCCCGACGATCGGAACTCAGGGCGCCATCGCGCGCAACACGCCGATCAAGCTGTATACGTGCCCGTCCGACTACGCCACCGGCCTCTTTAGTGTGTTCACGCTGTTCGCCCAACCGGTGGCAGACACCTACACGAACAGTTACGTCGCTTGCTACGGATCGGGCTACACCGGATTGAGGTCAGCCGACCTTTCGATCGTGTTGATTCCTGGTCAAGGCGATGGCATATTTGTCCGCAACGGGCGGTTCCGGATTGCGGATGTCACCGACGGATTGTCGAACACCATCGCTATTGGTGAACGTGCAGCGCTCTTCGCTAAGGCGCCTTGGGTCGGAGTGTTGGATCAAGGTACAATCCGCACGACTCCGGGGGCCCCGCTCAGTCATTCGCTGATTCACCCGGCGCCGGTGATGGTGATGGCCCGGATCGCCGGCAAGCCCTTGAATGATCCGCGCTCGGAGCCCTATGAATTCTTCACGCCGCACCCGGCCGGGATGAATACCCTCTTCGCCGATGGCTCCGTGCATCTCATTCACCAGTCCATCGATCTCGACGTCTTCCGGGCCTTGGCGACCCGAGCGAGCGGCGAGTCCGTGACCATTCCCGATTGATTCCATGTGCGTCCGACCGATCGCCGTTGGGTTGCCGGCCTTGGTGCTCGCGATTGTTTGTGCCGCCTGCTCCAATCGTCTCAAGGCCCCACCGTTGACCAACGACGCCGTCTTTCATGATGATGCGATCGGATTGCGCTTTCTGGTCCCCTCGGGTTGGGCGATGCAATCGCGCGAAGTTGTTCCTGTCGGTCCGTTGCCGCGGACGATCATTGTCGTTTCTTACGCGGGTCCTGCGGGGCCGAACCTGGCCACGCTGGAACTCGTTGCGGCCGACGTGCCGGCGGAAGCCGATCTTGAGCGGTTTCTCAGCGAGAATGGGCCGGGGAACGACCAGTGGACGTCCCTGCCCCCGAGCAAGGCCATCATCGTGAACGGCGCCGAAGCAATCCGCTTCGCGCAAAGTCGAATGCAGGGGAAAAATGAAATTCGGCGTGAAGTGACGGCATTCCGTCGCGGTGCCCGTGTGTACTTCTTCGTACTCGCATTCCCATCGGCCGACGCCGACGTCGGCGACGCGGCCCGCAAGACTGTCGAGAGCGTCACCTGGACGAAATCATCGGGTTCGTGACTTAGATGCGTTCCGGTTCGTGCAATTGGTGACTAACGTTATTCCCGCACTCCTCAAAAATATCGCTTGCGTCCATCCCCCCGGGTCCGCATACTAATCAATCTCTCACCGTCTTGGGTCGCGACCACCCTCCTGCGGGATTCGTCCTGCCCGTCGTGACCACGCTGAGCCCGCCGCTGGAACGCCCAGAGAACCGCCCCTGCTGATTACACCGCTGCCGAGCCGTTCATGAACAGGGTTTCCTCCGCCTGGTCGCGTTACGCTGCCATCGGCGTCCTTGCTGCCGGTCTGTCCGCCCTCGCGTTGATCCCCGGCGACTCCACGTTCGGGCAAGACGGGAAAAGCGACGCCAAAGACGCTAAGGACGCCAAAGACAAGGGTGAACGTGGCTCCATCGTCGAAGACCGGGCCGCGCGCAAGTTGCTTGAAGCTGGCGATGCACGCCTGGAAGCCGGCGAGACCGCCAAGGCCGTCGAGGTCTGGCAGTCGGTCATCGAACGCTATCCACGCAGCCGGGTGCGCTTCGATACGCACTTGAAACTCGGCAACTTCCTGCTCACCAAAGAACGAGCCTTCGACCGGGCCCGCACCCACTTCGAATCGGCAGCTGTGGACGAGAACCCAAGCGAGGAGCAGCGTGCGGAGGCGACGCTCAAGATCGGCGTCTGCTATTTCGAGAGCCGCAACTACGGCAAGACGTTCAAGTACATGCGCGACGTGATCGAGAAGTATCCTGTCAGTCCGCAGGTGAATCAGGCTTATTACTACATCGGATTGGGCCACTTCCAACAGGGACACTACAGCCGGGCGATCGCGGCACTCGAACGTGTGGGCACCGCGTTGCCGCCGCCGGAGGGGCCGGACAAGGCGGGGCCGACGGCCGAGGTTCTCGAAGCCGGCAAGCGCTTGTTCGTCCGCGTCGAGGACGCCGACCTCGCGGCCCTGGAGCCGGGCAAGACGGTGAGCGTCAAGGTCGAGTCGGCCAGCGGCGACGTCGAAGCCGTCGAATGCACGCCGATTGGCCGCAATGTCCGCGTCGTGATCGGTTCGATCCCGACAGCACTCGGCAAGCCGAAGCCGAACAATGGCCGACTCGAAGTCCGCGGTGGCGACAAGGTCAAAGTCACGTATCGCGACATCCACACGGCGAAGGGCGACAAGGAAGAACTGCGCATCAAGGAGATCGACGTCGTCGGCACCGCGACGGCCGCGATGATGGACGGGGCCTTCGCTGAGACACTCCAAGGCGTCGTGCTTGGCCGCGCCATCAACCTTCAGGTCGTCGATGCCGACGGTGACTTGACCGACGGGGCCGACATCGTGAAGGCCACGATCGAGGTCTACCGCGAGAAGACGCCCGAGGAACTCGCGGCCGAGGCCATTGCTCCGGGTGCAGCTCCCGCGACGCCGGCCAAGGCGGACCCCACTAAGCTGGAACGCTTCAAGAAAATCGACAAAGTTGATGTGATCCTGACCGAGGTGAAGATCGCACGTGCGGCGCCTGAGAAAGTCGCCATCCCAATCAATCCGCTCGAAACACCGAAGGAACTCGATCCCAAGAAAGATGCCGAGCCGAAGAAGGACGGCGAACCGAAGAAGGAACAGGAACCCAAGAAGGAAGAGCCCAAGAAAGAGGAACCGAAGAAGGAGCCGACCCCGGTCGAGACGCCGAAGCCCATTGAGGACGATGGCACGATCCACTCCGGCACGTTCCGCGCCAGCGTTCCGCTCGAAAAAAACGAAGTTGCGAATCCGGGGGACCAGGCACTTCAGGCCCAACCGAACGACCTGATCGTGTTGACTTACATCGACGCCAAGAACTCGACCGGCGAGCCGCGAACGGTCGTGTTTAAGGCTCGGGCCGTCGAAGGCAGCCTTGGCAGCGTGAAGGTGTCGCAGACGCAGATCTCCGACCAGGAGCTGCGCGTCCGCACGCAGCTCAAGACCGCGAGCGCGCTCACGAACATCGGCAACCGCTACAAGGAGTTCGGCCTCAAGCAGCAGGCCGACCAGAAGTACCAACAGGCGATGACGCTCTCCGAGGAGATCGTCAATGATGCGAGTAAGCTCGGCGGGCGCACACTCGAAGAGACCTACGTCCAGCTCTGGAAGATTTATTTCGAGATGGACAAGCTCGAACTCGCGGCCGCGATGAGCCAACGCTTGCAGCGCGAATTCCCGAACAGCGAGTTCGTTGATGCGGCCCTGATTTCGCTGGCCCAGGTCGCCCGCAAGCAGGGCCAGTTCCAGCGCACGATCGGCATCTACAACAGCGTCCTCCGGCTCGAGAAGAGCCCGCTGCGTGGCGAGGCACAGTTCGGCATCGCCGAGTGCTACGAGGATATGGCCAAGGCCGCCGAGGGGGCCAGCGCGTCACAGCTCTTTGATCAATCGTTCCAGGAGTACAAGAAGGTCTTCGACCAGTACCCTGACAGCGGCCGCGTCGGCGAAGCGGTGGCGAAGATGGCCAACTACTATTACGTGCAAAAGGATTACGCTCGCGCGATCGACGTGTTCGAGACCGTGTTGCGCACACACCCGGACGCCAAATTCCTCGACGTGATCCTCTTCAACTATGGCCGCTGCCTCTATCGCCTGGAAAAGAAGGCGGAAGCCCGGAAGCAGTTCGATCAACTGATCGGCGACTTCCCCGAGAGCCCGCTAGCGGCGGACGCCAAGAAGATCTCGGAAGCACTGCGTAAAGGTGGTAACTAGGGGCGATTCACCACAGAGGCACAGCGACACAGAGAAAATGCTGAAAATCAGTTCATTGAATTTGTATTTCTCTGTGTCTCTGTGCCACTGTGGTGAACCGTCCGTTTTTGGGAACTGAGTGGCGGAGCGAACTGTCTAACATCCCCGACTACACCGGCTTGATTCACATATGCGTTATCGAACTTTGACAGCGTCGGCTTTCTTGATCGCCATCTTCGGCGTCGTGCTGGCGCAGGCGCCGGACCCGAAGAGCACTGACAAGGGCAAGAAGGCGGAGCCCGCTTCGGAAAGCGAACTCGACCCGATCAGCAAGCAGGCGGCCGCGCTCGAAGCACAATTGGCGAAGACGGCCCTGGCCAGCAAGGAAGGGGCCGAGTTGCTGCTGAAGGTAATCGACCTCTATTACGACAACGGCCGGCCGTTCGGGCTGGTGCGTTCCGCTCAAACATTCGTCGGCTTGCACTCGACCCATCCGCGTCACAAGGAAGTGATGCTCAAGCTCATTGATGGCTTGCAAACCACGGGTCGCAACAAGGAGTTGATTGCGACGGGCCGGCAATTCCTGGTCCGCCACCCGGCCGATCCGGCGTGTGCGAACATTGAAGTGTGGCTGGCCAAGCTGGTACGGCGGTCGGGCGACAGCGCGGGCACGGCGGCGATCGAAGAAGCGCACTGGAAACGGCTCGGGCCGACGACCGAAGGCCAGCGGACGGGCCGCGACGCTCTTGCGATCTACTTCGCGATCAACAACCCGGAGTCGCTGGCGAAGGCGGCGGCACTCGGCGAAGACATGCTCGACAAGCTGCCGGCTGGCGGGCCAGCCACGGCTGCTGGATGGACGGCCATCGAAGCCCACGAGCGCATGAGCCAGTGGGCGAAGGCGAACCAGGTCGCAAACAAGTTGCTCGCCAAGAGCCCGCCACCGACGCCGTACTACCAGCAGTATCTGCACTATCGAGTCGCCGAGAATTACAGCCGGCTCGCGCAACATGTGAATGCCATCGAGTCGTGGCGCAAAGCCCTGGCCGTGCCGAACACGCCGCCGCGGCCCGATATCCACATGCGTCTGATCGAGCAGATCGTTCAGACGAACCCGAAGCCGGCCGACCTGGAACCGGTCGTCGCACAATACGTCGCCAAGTTCCCGGATCGGCCCGATCGCTTTGCCGCGCAGATTCGGCTCGCCGGCGTCTACAACGCGAACAAAATGCCCGCCCAGGCGGAGCAAATCCTGGCCGCCGTTCTGTCGTTCGACGGCCGCTCGCACAGCGCTTCGTCTGCCTATGCGCAATTGTTTGGCGCCGAGGCGGACAAGAACGTGAAGGCCGCTCGACTCGTAACGGCCGAGCAGACACTGCGGGCAGCAATCGCCAAGAGCACACCGGCCAATGTGGGCGTTCTCCGTTATTCACTCGCGTTAGAACTCTTGCGCGACCGAGCCCAGAACATCCCCGCCGCCAAAGTGGCTGCCCGCGAGGTTGCATTTCAGTTCCCCGCGAACGACGGCTACACCGGCGGCGCCGCGAACTGGCTGCTCGATGCCGCGACGACCGATGCCGAGTTCAGCGCCGAGGTCGCGAGCATCGTCGCCGCACGGCAGAAGTTCCCGTGGATCAGCACCTATCGCGCGACGCTCGACGCGTGGGCCAAAGCTCGGCTCGCGAACAAGGATCTTGCCAATCGAGCCAAAGCGGCTCAGGCGGCGCTTGCGGCATCCGACAAAGAGCCGGTCAACGCCCAGTGGATGGCCTACGAGACGGTTGTCGCCCAGAACACGTGGGGCGCTCAAAGCGCGGCCGCGCGAGCGGTTCTGATGGAGCCGGCCCGACTCGCGGCTTATCCCGATGAACTCGCGGACAGCTTGCTCTATCAGCAGCAGTACTACTATCGCCACTATTCTCCGGACAATCAGCGCGTGAAGTGCATCGAGGTCGCCAAGGCGTGGACGGCCCGTATGCCGAAGTCGTTCGACGCCGCCGTCGCCTACCTGAACCATGCCACCGACTACGCGAAGCCAGAATCGTTCCGCGACGCGGCCCCGATCGTGCTGAAGCTCGAACCGACATCGACCAACACCGATGTTTCGCGTCGGCTCTTCACCGTCGCCGTCCACTTCAAGGACGTGGCTCTCGCTCAGCAGACCTGGGCGTGGTCGAAGAAGATGTTCGACAAGTTCGGCTACGACAACAACTCGGCCAACACGATGGGCGATTCACTAACGGCTTTGAACTTGAAGGCCGAAGCCAAGGAGTGTTGGGACAAAGCGCTGACCGGCAACCCGGACACGACCGACTTCCAGCAGAGTGCGTTCAAACTGTTCGCGTTGCTGCCCGACCCCGAGAAGCCGAAGTTCCTTGACGCGATGCTCCTGCGCGACAGCGGCTGGCACTTCAGCTTCGCGACCGCCCGCGCGGATTTGATGGTAAAGGCGAACGACATTGATGGCGCCGCCCGCTTGCTCGCTCCCGCGGCCGACAAAGTTCGTGACCGGGCCTTCGGGGCGCAGAGTCCGGATGCGGATTACCAAACGTTCGCCAACTGGGTCGCGGCGGTACGGGCTGACATGAAAGCCCTGCCAGCCACCAAACTCAAAGTGTACACCGTGGTACGCGACTTGAATATCGGCCGAGCGTCGATGGTCGCACAGGCCGCAATGCTGGAACTGGATGAACTCCCCGTCAAGCTCTCGGCGATGCAGCGTCTGCTCGCACTGAGCGATGCAACGATCATGGCCTACGGCGACGCGACCGATTTCGACTGGTTGACCCCATACGTGCAAGCCGCGATGGGTCGCAAGGACTACATGGCCGCCGCCACGTTGATGTCTGGCATCCTCGGCAACTTCGCCGGCCTGGATGAAGGCCGCCGCAAGGCGGGCCGCGATTTGCTGACGCAAGCATATACACGGCTCGGGGCAGCGGGGGGAGCGGTCATCGACGAGAAGAGCCCCATCGCTCCCCTGCTGTCGGCGGCGTTGCAACTTCGGCTCGGCGACCAGAAGCTCGCTTTCGAGACTTACCTCGCCAATCAAAAACTCTTCGATCAGAACCGGGCCGACGTGCCGATCGACTTGCTCGTGTTCGTCTGCGAAAGCCACATCGCGGCCGGCGGCGAAGAGAATCACCAGCGTGTCGAGGACACGCTGCGGGCCTGGCTCATTAAGAACGGCGAAGCCAAGGAAATCGACGACGTCGAGAAGGCTCGTGCCCAACTGCTCCTCGCGCGCAACTACTTCAAGGCCAAGCGCTACGACCTGGCCCGGGCCGAATTCACGACGTTGCACAACCGCTATGGCAAGACCCCGCAGGCGATCGAGGCCGAGTTCGGCATCGGCGAGACGTTCATGGAGCAGAAAGTCTACGACCAGGCCGAGCAGACGTTTGAACGCCTGGCCGCGAGCCGTGACCGCGACGTGGTAATTCGTGCCGAGTTCCTGCGCGGCGTGCTCGCCAGTCGGCGCGGCGACCGCGACGAGGCGCGTGCCATCTTCCGCAGCGTGCTCGAGCGGGTGCCGAACATCGAACTGGCCAACCAGGCGCTGTTCAACCTCTCCGAGGTTTATGGGGCCGAACAGCGTTATGTCGATCAGCTCGAACTCTTGCGTACGGTCGGCCGGCTCGGTCGAGCGAGCAAACGCTTCCACACGCCCGGCGAGCCGCTGTCGATCGTCGTGCAGGATAGCGACCTCGGCGTGAGCCGTGGGCATAGTCGCATTCCGGTTCGCGTGATCACGGAGCCGGGCGGCGATGAGGAGACCATCTATTTGATCTCCGGCGGGGCGGGCAAGGGCCTGTTCCGTGCCGATCTCGAAACGCGGCTCGGGACGGCCGTCAAGAACGATCGTGTGCTGCAACTGACGGGTAAAGACGTGATCCGCGTCGACTATCCGCCGGAGTTCAAGAAGGAATTCAAGGACGCCCCTCTGCCCGATGCCGAGATCCGCATCGCGGCCGACGGCAACCTGGAGATCGGGTCGAGCAAGATCGTCGACGAAGACGAGGAGATGTTCAGCAAGCGCCTTGAGAAAGAGGCAGGCATCGCCGACCCGAATGAAGATAAGCGCGTTGGCCTGGTTCGACCGAAGGATCAGGTCAAGCCAGGCAACATCATTTACTTGCGGGTCAAGGATGCCGATCGCGATTTGACGGATCAGCCGGATAAGATCATGGTCAAGTTGACGTCCTCTAGCGGTGACTCCGTCACGGTCACGCTCACGGAAACCGGGGCGCACACGGGCATCTTTGAGGGCACGGCCAAGACCGGCGAGTTGCCGGCCGGGGCGCTCGCCACGAATTCGGCGATCGACCACAATCCGTTGATGGCGATCGACAAGGATCGCAAGACCGCGTGGGTGAGCGAGCCGGACGGGGCGACGCCGAAAGTCCTCAGCATTGACATGAAGGATCTGAAGCGGACCGACAAGGTCACGATCTGGACGCCCGACGCGAAGCAGAACGCGCCGATCCGCATGACGCTGGAAGGCAGCGACGACGGCCGTCTCTGGTTCCGGCTCGCGTCGACGCATCCGGACGCAAAGACCGCCCCGGTGGCCGGCGATATAGGGGCGATGACGACGCGCATTTTTGAAGGCGCTGATGCGACCGGGTATACGACCTGGGATCAGGTCGTCGCATTGACGAAGAACACGAAGGCGACGGTCGACGCCAAGTCTGCCGACCTCTACTGGGCGCGCGTGCCCGACGATAAGGCTAAGCGGCCGACGGCGATCGTCTGGCATGGCAAGGTGGTTCAACCGAAATCGGGCGCTGCCCGCTTCACGGTTCGAGGTGAAAAGACCGCCCTCATGATCGATGGCCGACTCGAACTGCCGGTCGGCCCGGACGCTCGTTTTGCCGATGTTTACCTGGATGTCGGCACGCACGACGTGACGATCTTCTCCGCGGCCGGGCCAAACACGAATACGCTCGAAGCCCGCTGGGCGGTTGGCGACCTTAGCAGCACCGAGGTCACACCGGTCGCTTTCCGCGAAGCTGATTTCGATCTCGGTCGACCGGAAGCCAAGCTTGCTGCCAAGCCGCGAGCGCTCGGCGAAGCGACCATGGACAAGGACGGCCTGTCGTGGGACTTCAAGTTCCAAGCGATCGGAGTGCGCCATGTGCGAGCAGTGATCCACGAGTATCGCGGCGAAGCGGTGGCGATCAATCACGTCGAGATTCGCGATAGCGAAAAGAACGTTTTGCACATTCCGACGGATGCCGACCTGCTGTCGCTGGCGACGAATGACATCCTCGAAATCGCCGGCGGCGACACGATCACGGCCACCTACATCGACGACGTGAACCAGACCGGCTCGTCGCGGCTGCTGACGGCGAAGCTGACGGCCACCTATTACAACGCAGGCATCGGTGCCATCGCTTACGACTTCAACAAGGGCCAGAACGGCGAGGTCTACACGGTCCGCAAGGATCTGTTGCGGATCGATCCGGGCGAGCGCGTGATTTTGGAAGTGACCGACTACGACCAGGACGTGACGGCGGGTCCGGACAAGATCAAGGTGCAGGTCGCCGTCAACGACGGACCGCCAATCGATCTTGAAGCGACCGAGACCGGCGAGAACACGGGTGTGTTCACGAAAGAAATCGATACGTCGGCGATGCCCGCTGAGGGCAAGATCGTCGTGAAGCCCGGCGACCGCATCCAGCTTCGCTACCTCGATCAGCAAAACACCGTGCCCGGCCATCCGACGATTCGCGAGGCCGTCGTCTATGTCAATGAGCCGACGCCGGGCCGCGTTCGCGTGGTCGAAACACGCATGACTCGTCTGCCGGGCGATCCGCCGCCTCCGCCGCAGGTTCGCTACCTGCCCGCACAGCAAGAGGCGAACGTGAAGACCGGCGGCGTGGCGTTCGAGGCGCCGTTCACGGTGGAAGTCATCGACCGCGACGCGGCCAAGGACAGCCTGAGCAAGGTGATTGTGAAGCTGAAGACGACGAGCGGCTCCGAGGTCGAAGTTGAGTGCATTCTCAACGACCTGCGGCTCGGCACCGGACTTTACGACAAACCGGGGACGGCCCTCCTGGAGGGGCGTTTCACCGGCCAAGTCATCATGCAGCTCGGCGGCAAGGAAAGCCTGTCGCTCGTGCCGCTCAACTCCTCAATGCCGCGTGACCTGATTGGCGGTCCGAAGCTACCGAAAGAAGAAGGTGACGACAAGCCGGGCCGTGACAAGCTGCTCGTGACGCGCGTTCTCAATTTGACAGGAGCCGATATTGTTGAGGCCACTTATGTGGATGAACGGCGTCCGGACGGCAAGCCGGAACCGCTCAAGGCGAGCGCTCGCCTGCTGACCGACGGCAAGCTGTCGGCGACGGACGCGGAGTATCAGAAGGAAATCACGGCCGTTCACGTCGGCGAGCGGCTGTATTTGAAAGTGGTCGACGCCGACCTCGATACGACGAACGACCGCGACAAGGCGAAGGTGCGCATCCGCACCAAGCGCGGAGAAGACGAGACGGTCGAGTTGACCGAGACGCTGAACCACAGCGGCATCTTCACCGGCTCCGTCGTGCTCAAGCCGGCCGAGAAGCCGACGCCGGGCAACTTGAAGCCGGACGCTCCGGAGATCGAATGCTACTTCGGCGACACGATCGAGGCCGTTTACGTTGATGAGCGGTCGAGTTCGTCCGAAGGCAAGTTCGAATCGGTCGTCACCGTGGCGGTGGTGATTGGCACGGACGGCAAGGTGCAGGCATTCAGCAAGGTCTTCAGCGAAGAGGCCCTGGCGGTCGAGACGCAGTTCCACATCGCCGAGAGTCACTTCGAGTTGTTCAAGAGCCACACCGGCCTTGGCCGCGAGGCGGAGGCACGCACGGACTTGGAGGCCGGCCGCCGAGTGTTGCGCGAGGTGATCGAGGACTATCCGAACCCCAAATATTTGCCGCGCGTGACTTATTTGCTCGGTCAGTTTGCCCAGGAGCTGAAGCAATACGGCGAAGCCGTGCAGGCATACCAGACGGTCGTCAAGCAATACCCCGACTACGTGCTGGCGCCGGACGCGCAGTTCAAGTTGGCCCAGTGTTACGAGTTGGCGGGCGAGTTCAATCAGGCGCTCGAGGCTTATGTCACGCTGGCGGCGACGTATCCGAAGCACCCGCTGATCGCGAACGTGATGGTGCAGATCAGCGAGCACTTCTACAAGCAGGAGAACTTCAAGGTCACCGCTCAGGTGGGCGAAAAATTCTTGGAGAAGTTCGAGGGCCACAAGTGGGCGCCGAAGATGGCGTTCCGCGTCGGCCAGGCTTACTACAAGGACAAGCAGTACACGAAGGCCGCCGAGTCGTTCGACAAGTTCACGAAGCAGTTCCGCGAAGACCCGTTGGGCCCGGACGCGATGTTCTGGTCCGGGGAAAGCTACCGGACGGCGGGGAACAACAAGAAGGCGTTTGAGAGTTACAACAAGTGTCGCTGGGACTTCCCGGCGAGCGAAGCGGCCAAGTACGCCCGCGGGCGGTTGGCCCTGCCGGAAATGTTGCGGCAGTTTGAAGAGGCTTCTTCGGGGTTGGATGGAAAGAATTAGGCTTCACTCATAGGACGTATGGGTCCCATGGGACCTATATGTCACATAGGACTGTTATTTGTCAGAGGCTTATGTACACGCTATTTGCACAGGCTGCCGCCAACCCGAGTCCGCCAGCGCCTACAGACGTCTGGCATTCCGGGGCGCTCGGCTACATGCTCGAAGGCGGCTTCTTCATGTGGCCGATTCTGGTGATGGCCGTCCTCGGGATTGCCGTCGTCATCGAGCGGTTCCGCAGCCTTCGCCTTATCGCGACCGACGGCAATGCGCTCCGCAATCAGGTGCTGCACATGCTCGACGAAGATCGCGTCGAGGACGCCATCGCCCTGTGTGCGCAGTCGCGCGGCCCGGTGCCGGCCATCCTTGCGGTCGGCTTGCATCGCTACGAAATTCTCCGCCGGTTGAACTACGACCCGGCACGCATCGAAGAACATGTGATCAAGTCGATGGACGATTACGGCGTCCACATCACGGCGGCGCTCGAGAAGAATTTGCCCGTGCTGGCGACGATCGCCAACGTGGCGCCGATGGTCGGATCGGTAGGGACGGTCGTGGGCATGGTCGTCTTGTTCCAGGACGTGGTCGACCGCTACGGCACGGTGGATATCATCCTGGCGGCTGCGGCAGGCATCAAACTTAAGCTGATCGTCACAATCTTCGGGCTCGTGGTCGGGATACCGGCTTACATCTTTTACAACTACTTTTCGAACGTCGTGAACCGGTACATCCTTGAGGCGGAAGAGACTGCTTCGCAGTTGATCGAGGCCCTCACGCTTCGCCTGGCATCGGAGACGTCGCGCGGCGAGAATGCCGGGGCCTTGCGGCTTGGTGGCCCCGCGAATGCCGGAGGAGCACACTAATGGCAGGCGGCGCCACAGCCGGCGGCGGCAAGCGCGGTTCGCTCCCGCAAACCGCGGCCGTGCTCAACCTGCTCACGGATATGGCATTCAATCTGTTGATCTTCTTCGTGGTTTGCGCGTCCACGAAGCCGGATAAGGGCCGGGCGCAGCAGGTGCCGAGTTCGACCAATGACGCAGCGACCGAGCAGGCGGCCAAGAATTTGGAAGTGGCCATTACGCGAACGACCATTGCGGTGAACGGGACCGAGGTGCCGCTGACGGACTTGCAATCGAAGCTCAAGGGACTACTGGCGGCCAAGGCTAAACCCGAAGACCGGATCGTCGTGGTTCGCAGCACAAAGGACACGCCCTACAGCCAGTGGATTCGCGTCACGGGGCAGATTGAGAAGGCGGGCGGCTTGATTACGCTCCAGTTGGAAGAGGAGAAGGAAGTGGGTGTGAAGTAGTTTGGGCGAGCCCGGATGCGTAAGCACCGGGTGTGAGAGTTACCGCACCGATGAAGTTCAAGCGCCGCAAACTCGAATGCCCTCCGCCATACGTGGCGATGGCTGATATTGCATTTAATCTCGTTCTGTTCTTTGTCATCATGGCGAAGACGCAGGACGACAAGCACATACAGTGGCAACCGGCCAAGGCGAAGGAGACGCAGCAAGCCAAGAACGCGCGAGTGCGGGTGTCGGTCGATCAAAACAGCAAGGTTTACCTGAACGGCAAAGAGATTGGCATCCGCAACCTTGCCGAACAGGTAGCGATATTTCTCGGTGACAACCATGAGAACCGGACGGTGCTGCTAAAGATTCATAAGGACACGCTGGCTTCGACGTTCGAGCCGATCATGGAAGCGGTGTCGCAGGCCGGCGGCGACGTGGTTCACGTGTTGGAAGAAGAGCGGTAGTTCGAGGTACTTAACAGTCATGCCCGGCCTCCCCAGAGGCCCTTACGTGAGGAGGGAACTCCGTGTACGGTTTCCTGCTACGAACGACCTTGCTGTTGGCGATTGTCGCCGTGTTCGGCGTCAACGCGACGGCGGCCGACCCCGCGGCGACGGCCAAGATGGCCGACAAGCTGCTGGCGGAAGAAAATACCACGGCGACCAAGGAAGCGCCAATCGTCGATGACCTCGCGTTCCTGCGCCGCGTGTCGATCGATGCGAACGGCCGCATTCCGACCGAGGCGGAGATTAAGCAATATCTCGCTTGGCCGGCCGGCGAACGGCGCGCCAAGGCGATCGACGAGTACATGGGTCGCGACCAGTACGCCGACCGCTGGGCCGTCTTCTTCGGCGACATGCTCCGGGTGCGCTACAACACCGACGGCGGCGCTGCTTTCCAGGCGATGATCCACGAAGCCGTTCGGACCAACCTGCCGTACGACGTGCTTTCGCGCAAGCTGCTCGCCGCCTCCGGTCGTGCCAACACCCAGCCAGAAACCGGCTTCGTTCTCGGCGACGAGGCCGATCCGATGGCCCTGACCGGCGTCGTCTCGCAAGTGTTCATGGGCGTGCGTATTTCGTGTGCGCAATGCCACAACCATCCCTTCGACTCGTGGTCGCGTGAGCAGTTCTACGATCTGGCCGCGTTTTTTGGCAAAACCGTGCGGGTCGAGCATCGCGTCAAGATGCAGATCCTCGGCATCTTCTTGAACGAGCGGGCCGAGACGTCGATCATGTGGCCGCCGGAAGACAAGGCCAAGGGCAAGAAGCGGACGGCGGTGAAGCCGGCGTTCCCGTTCACGCTCGACGAAGACGATGGCCCGAACAAACACCTCGCCCGCTTCAAGGCGCTGCGCGAGCAACAGGCTGCCGAGGCGAAGACCAAGGCCGCGAAGGTTGGTACGAGCGTCGACGATCTGCTCGATGGTCCCAAGGCTAATACGGGCAAGAAGGATCCGCTCAACGTCACGGACGAAGCGAAGGAGGCCGTCCGCAAGATCGACCTCGAAGGCGATCTTTATCGCGCGAGCGAATTGCGTCGGCAACTGGCCGAGCTGGTCACCGACCCGCGTAACCGCTTCTTCTCACGCACGATGGTCAATCGCGTGTGGGCGGAACTCATGGGTCGCGGCTTTGTCAACGCGGTCGATGACTTCCGTGACGACAACCAGCCGAGCCATCCGAAGACGCTCGACTACCTGGCTGACGAGTTTGTCGCCAGCGGTTACGACTTCCGTTTCCTGGTCAAGTCGGTGCTGCTCACGGCAACGTATCAACGTGGTCACCTCCCCGGCAGCGTGACGGCGACCGATCGGCTTGCCGCCGAGAAGGCCTTCCGGGCACTCCCTGCTCGCCGCATGAATAGCGAGACGCTGTTCGACAGCATCGTTCAGGCCGGCCATCTTTTCACGCCGAAACACCGGCCGGGCGAAAACGTGGCGACGGTCGTCACCTACACGCAGGTGCCGGTCGCCGTGAAGGAAGACCTCGCCAAGCCGGGCGGCAAGACAAAGGCGCCCGAGATGGCGATGGAAGCCCCGAAGAAGCCGACTGGCGGCGGCTACGACCTGGAGAAGGGCATCGAAGTCGATTTCAAGGACGCGCTCAAGAAGAAGGACGGCCTCGACATCGACAAGATGACCGCCAAGTCCGCTGAGGAACTCGAGGCCGAGGCGATGATGAAGTCGGGCCAGATGCCGGCCGGCACGCGAGTGCGGTACGTCACCAAGGAAATCAAGACCGTGGTCGATGACAATCCGAAGTTTACCAGCTCGATGCGCATGGCCTCGCCGGCGCCGGTGGGACACTTCCTGCGAGTGTTCGGCCAGACCGATCGCGGAACGCTGGATGAACGCCGCGATCACAGCCCGTCGATGCGGCAGGCCCTCATGTTGCTCAACGGCAAGTTGAGCAACGAGGCCGCTCGCGTCGGCCCGTTGGAGCCGATCTATTCATTGGTTGTCGGCGATAAGGCGGACCTCAACGCCGCCATCAAGCTCGCTTATCGCGAGGCGCTGACCCGCGAGCCGACGGCCGATGAGATGACGGATGCTCAAGAAATTGTGAAGGGTGCCGCGAGCCCGCTCGACGGCATCGCCGACCTGCGCTGGGCTTTGTTCAACAGCAACGCGTTCCGGTTCATTCCTTGATCGAATTTCGGACTTGCCTGTTGGCAGGGCCGACGGAGTTTGTTACCGTACATCACTCAATCACAGGGATCTGAAATTATGCGACCCGATCAGTTTTCCTGCAGTGGTTATCGACTGAGCCGGCGGGCGTTTGTCGGCGCGGCGGCCGGCACGTTCCTCGGCATGAACGTCAAGACGCTTGTCGCTCGCGCCGGCGGCGACGGCAAGCAGACGGCCGAGCACGTCATCCTGTTCTGGAATGGCGGCGGCATGAGCCATATCGACACGTTCGACCCCAAGCCGGGCCGCGACGTGGCGGGCGACTTCGAGCCGATCAAGACCGCCGTGGCCGGCATCCAGATCTCCGAGATCTTCCCGGAACTCGCGAAGCAGATGAAGCACGTGGCCCTCATCCGCTCGATCGCCGGCCAGAACGGCGATCACGGCCGTGCGACCTACCAACTGCAAACCAGCTACGCTCAGAGCGCCAACCTCCAGCATCCGGGCGTCGGGTCGGTGGTCGTCAGCGAGCGGGCGTCGCTCGGCGATCTGCCCGCCTACATGACCATCGGCGGTCTGGCCCCGAAGGCCGGCTACCTCGGTCAAAAGTGCGAGGCCTACTTCGTCGGCCGGCCCGGCGAAAAGGACCCGTATCTGTCGTTCCCGTCCGGCATCACTGACGTGCGCGGCAATAAGCGGCTCGATATTCTTGAGAAGATGAACAAGAAACAGGCGGAAGCGATTCCCGGCGAGGAAACGGCCGGCGCGCAGACGGCCCTCATCGACGCCGTTCGCCTGATGAAGAGCCCGGCCCTCGAAGCCTTCGAAGTTCGCAAGGAGAAGCCGGAAGTTCTCGAGCGCTATGGCGACAGCGAGTTCGGCCGCTCGGCCCTCTTGGCTCGTCGGCTCGTCGAGAAGGGCGTCCGCTTCGTGCAGGTGAATCGCGGCGGCTTCGACGTTCACTCGAACGCCTTCCCGGCCATGCGCGATCACGGCGAAGTCATGGACCCGGCACTGGCGGCCTTAATCGGCGACCTGGCCCAGTCGGGCCTGTTGCAGAAGACGCTCATCGTGATGCTCAGCGAATTCGGCCGCACGCCGAAGATCAACATGACCAAGGGCCGCGACCACCATCCGACGGTGTTTAGCTGCATGTTCGCCGGCGGCGGCGTCAAGGGCGGCCAGGTCATCGGCACCTCCGACGAGGACGCGATGGCCCCGAAGGATCGCCCCGTGAAGGTCCCCGACCTGCACGCGTCGATCTGCCACGCGCTCGGCATCGATCCGAACAAGGAAGTGATGACTCCGCTCCAGCGGCCGATGAAGCTCGTCGACAACGGCAAGCCGGTGAACGAACTGTTTTCTTGAAATAGGGCGTTCTCCAAAACGCGAGCCACGGGAACAACCCGTGGCTCGCGTTGTTGTGTGCCAGGCATGTTGTGGTTGAGGAGGTGGAAGTCCTCCGCGGGCCGTGGTGAGCGGAACCGCAAGGCGAGGCAAGGGTGTCCGTCGCGAGGCGGAATCTGAAGGAAGCCGAAGCCCCCAGTCGGGAGCCGACGAA
>DATANR010000419.1:0-19753 GCA_036266155.1 Gemmataceae bacterium
AAATCGAGCGATTCTGCAAGTGGGCCGACGGCGAGCTTCGCGCGAACTGTCGTCACTATGTCGTGCTTCCGCCCAGCGAGCATCCGCGGGGCGGTCACTATCGTTGGTGTAGCCCCGAACCGGTTGGTCCGTCCGCTTTCCCCTGGCTGAGGCTTGGTGAGACCGGCTTTATCGATGGCGACCACCCCATTTCTGCCCGTTCATGCAGAAATACCCAGAAAAGACCAAGACCAAGCACCAACACCAGCCAACCTCAAGAGACCAGCCATCACCTCAACACAGCAACCAATACATACCCCCCCAAACCTCTTCTGTAAAGAATGGTCGTTCAAACGAGAATCTCCCATCTTTTTCTGTATCGGAGTGCCTTAGGCCGGCAGCCGATGGGCCGCTATCGATTCGGGAGGCCATTGATCGCTGCTTACCGGACGGGCCGGGGAAGCGTCACTTTTCCATCTTCAAGCTATGCCGGGTACTGCGGGGGATGGCTGGCCTTGAAGGCAAAGGAGCCACCGATTTGGAGGGCGTGTTCGACCAGTGGTTCTCCCGCGCCCTTCCGTTCATCCTGACCAAGGATAAGGCGACTTCCTGGAAGGATTTCCAGGACGGTTGGGTCCGGGTTTGTTACCCCGCGGGAGTAGGTCTCGCCGACGCTCGTCTTGCGGTCACCGACGGGCCCCGTCCGCCCGAGGTTCTCGGCTATCAGGACGAGCCGACGCGGAAGCTATGGGTACTGTGCAACGCCCTGGCAGGCCAAAGTTCGGACGGGGTGTTCTATTTGTCATCGCGGACCGCCAAGGAAGAATGCGGCTTCGGAAATCATGTGACGGCGTTGGAGCGATTGAAAGCACTCGTTAAGAACGGCCAGCTGGAAATGGTAACGCCCGGAATCTCGAGCGCAACCGCCCGCGTGGCGACTCGCTACCGCATAAGGGTCGCCGCCGACGAATCGTTATTCGACTGCGCTCTTCAATCTACGAAACCGAATTAGCAGGCGCTTCGTAGTCCTCATTCAGTTAGAGGGGATTGCCGCTCTCGTCGCGTGCTTACTTGCTCATTAACTTCGATGTGCTCAACCGAAGTAAGTTCTGCCTTGACGTGGCGGGCGATTTTGGGATTACTGACCCGCCGTGGAAGGGGGCTTGCGCAACCGGGCTTGAAAACAAGCAACCCGTACCAGCGGTGAGTCGTAGCGCGTAGCATGAAGGATTGGGGCCATCACGACGTGGGCCGCGACGGGAATGTCGAAGGCGGTGGAGACGCATCGTGGCGACGGCCGAACAAGTAAAGGCACTACTGAAGAGCCACGCCGCGGGGGACCACGACCTCTTCCGCTCTGTGGCGTTGCAGATCGCCGCGCACGAGGCGACCAAGGGGAACGACCGTCTCGCGATGGAGCTGCGTGAACTCGTGGACAGGGCCCAGCGCGGGCAGCAGCCCGCCGGCAGCCCGCGCACGGTACCCATCGCCCGTCCGTCGGGCGAACTCGCTGGCCTAGTACTCGCTACCTATCCCGCGCTGCGGCTCTCAGACATGGTACTCACGGAGCCGACCCGGACTCGGCTCGAAGAGATTATTCGCCAGCAGCGCCAACGTGACCTGCTCCGTTCGCACGGCCTGTCTCCGAAGCGGAAGTTACTCCTGATCGGGCCGCCCGGCTGTGGCAAGACGATGACGGCCTCGGTCCTCGCCGGCGAGTGCGACCTGCCGCTCCTGTTCGTCCAGCTCCACAGCCTGATCAGCAGGTACATGGGGGAGACGGCGGCGAAGCTCCACCTGATCTTCGACGCCATGAGCGTGACGCGGGGCGTATACCTGTTCGACGAGTTCGACGCCATCGGCGCGGCCCGCTCAGCCGGGAACGACGTCGGTGAGATCCGTCGGGTCCTCAACTCCTTCCTTCAGTTCCTCGAGCGGGACGACTCCGAGAGCATCATAGTCGCGGCGACGAACTTCGTGGGGATGCTCGACGACGCGCTCTTCCGACGCTTCGACGATGTCATCGCCTACGATCTCCCGGACGGGCCGCTCGCGAGGCGGCTCATTGAGAACCGCCTTAACATGTTCGATCTCAGCGGCGTAAAATGGGGGGACGTCGGAGTCGCGGCGCGCGGAATCAGTCACGCCGAGGTCGCCCGTGCCTGCGACGACGCCGCACGCGGTGCCGTGCTCTTGCGGGAGAGCGCAATTTCAAACGACAGCTTGGTCCATGCACTTCGCAATCGCGGCAGCATGCGTCCCTCGTCTCCGCGGCGAAAGAAGCGCTAGGAATGAACGGCCTGCCCCACCTGCGGATCGCCTCAACACAGGACACCGACCCGTACACCTATGCCGGCGGGGGCGGCGACGCCCCATTCAAACTTCCCGCCAGGAACAAGCCGGCCCACGGCCCCAAGGTGCGCGACGACCTTCAGGGCGCGCAGGCGCAGGCCGGCCAGCAGCGGACCGCCGGCCGCCAGCAATTCCCCGCGCTCACGGACTGGAAGCCCGAAGGCGTCGTCCTCACGTTCCACAGCGACCCGGACCACGAGCTGAAACTGGAGAGCCTCGACCGCCAGGGGGCTGGCATCGAGATCGTGGGCATTAACGAGGAGGACGGCGCGCAGGTCGCGAAGGTGTTCGTCCCAGAGGAGAGCCTCGGGGAGTTTCTTCGGTTAGTGAACGAGTACGCGAACAGCGTGCTCCTGAGCTTCGAGGCGGACGAGGACAAGGAGCAGCAGCTGCGCGACCTGGCCGACCCGGACAACGGAATCCGTGTGTTCGGGAAGGTCGTGAAGGGCGAAGGTAAGGTCCGCGTCCCGTTCCTGGTGTTCGAGGCAAAGCAGGGGGCTTTCACGGCCACCGTCGGCAATCTGGCGACCCTCGTTGGAACGAAGCGGAGGAACGACACGTTCATCGAGAGCATCCGCTCGGTGCGGCTCGCGCTCGTCCGCGACTTCTGGCAGGACCACCTCGACTTCCCGGAGCTCAACGCCGAGATGTGGTGGGAGGTGTGGCTCCGCGGCACGCGGGCGACGGCGCCGGCCGTCTACGGCCAGTTCCGCGCGCTCGCCGACATCGTCGGGATCGCGAAGGTCAGCACGCGCTACGTAGCCTTCCCCGAGAGGGTCGTTGTCCACGCCTTCACCACGGCGGGCCGGCTCGCCGCCTCTATCGACCTGCTCACGATGTTCGCGGAGCTCCGGAAGGCGAAGGAGTTGGCCACCGACTACGTCGATCTGGCCCCGGTCGATCAGGGCGAGCTGATCAACGACGTGCTCGGGCGGCTGGCGCTGCCCGGCCCCGACGCGCCCTGCGTGTCAGTCCTCGACGGTGGCGTGAACCGAGGCCACCCCCTCCTCGCGCCGGGGCTGGCCGAGGAGGACATGCACACCGCCGAGCCCGCTTGGGGGACCGCCGACGGCGACCCGCGCCAGCACGGCACCGGCATGGCCGGGACCGCGCTCTACGGGTGCCTCACCGAGTTCATGACGACCGAGGGGCCGATCGCCTTAATGCACAAGCTCGAGTCCGTGCGGATCCTGCCGCCGTGGCCCCAGGCGAACAACCCGCCCGACTACGGCCGCATCATGCAGGAGGGCGTCATCAGCGCCCACATCAAGTTCGCGCAGCGGAACCGCGTCCTGTGCATGGCGGTGACGGCCGACTCGCGCGACATGGGGTTGCCGACGCTCTGGTCGGGTGCCGTCGATGACCTCTGCGCCGGCGTGGTCACCGGCAAGCCGGCGCTCATGTTCATCTCCGCCGGCAACGTCCGCGAGGAGTTCGACGGGCCGGACTACGTTTACCACGACTGGAACACGAGCCGGGCGGGCATCGAGGATCCCGGTCAGGCGTGGAACGCGCTGACCGTCGGTGCCATCACCGACAAGGTCATGATCCAGCAGGCCGGCTGCGAGGGCTGGGAGCCCATCGCTGAGGCCGGCGACCTGTGCCCGACGAGCCGCACGTCCTTGGCCTGGCCCGAGGACAACCAGAGCGGCTGGCCGATTAAGCCGGACATCGTGATGGAGGGCGGCAACTACGCGCAGGTCGGCGCGAACCGAATGAGCAACGACGACCTGTCGCTGCTGACGACGATCCTCCACCCGACCGGCCGCCTCTTCGAGACGACGCGGGACACGAGCCCGGCGACGGCGCTGGCCGCCCGCTGCGCGGCGATGATCTGGAGCCGCTACCCGAGGCTCTGGCCGGAGACGGTCCGGGCGCTCATGGTCCACTCGGCGAACTGGAATGAGCGGATGATCGCCCGCATCCCAGGGGACACGAAGGGAGCCGCGCACCGGCGGCTGCGCTGCTATGGCTACGGCCAGCCGAACCTGCGGCGGGCGTTGAGTAGCGCGGAGAACGCTGTGACACTCACCTTCGAGGGCCAGCTCCAGCCGTACCGGAAGGTTGGGTCCGAGATTCGGACCTTCCAGATGCACGTCCACCAGTTGCCCTGGCCGATCGCCGCGCTGGAGGAGCTCGACACGGCGATGATCCGGATGCGCGTCACGCTCTCCTATTTCATCGAGCCGAGCCCGTCGAGCGTCGGCTGGAAGGTCAACAACCGCTACGCCTCCCACGGCCTCCGGTTCGACGTCATCCGCCCCACCGAGGCGATCGACGGGTTCAAGAAGCGCGTCTCCAGGGACTTCTGGGACGGCCCGATGCAGCGGCCGCAGAACCAGGCGGAGGAGGCCCGCAACTGGGTCGTCGGCGACCAGGGCCGCACTCACGGCTCGTTGCACTCCGACTGGTGGGTCGGCCGGGCGATCGACCTCGCCCGGTGCGGGCGCATTGCCGTCTACCCGGTGTCGGGGTGGTGGCGGGAGCGGCACCACCTGGAGCGGTACGAGAGCCCAGCGCGGTACAGCATGATCATCTCGCTCGAGTCGGACGACGCGGAGGTGGAGCTCTACACGCTCATCTCCGAGATGGTGGACGTGCAGACCGAGATCATGGTGTGAGTCCGGCTGGCGGCGGCAATTGGAACGAAGGAGATGGTTAAGGTCCGGATGGTCCGGACTCGTGTCCGAAGGTGAACATCCGAAATAGTCGATGATTACATCGTCCACCACCCTGAGCGACTTTACCGCCCTTTTTGGAAACCAGCCATCGGCTGCGATAAGGCGAGGAGCTCCGAGGGCTGCATAACCAAGAGCGGCCGATTCAGCACCGGGCGCAGACACCGCCAGAATTCCGGCAACCGGGCGATGTCAACGCTGTTAGGTGGAACAATAGGACTTCGCGGACCCGTTAAGCATCGCACACTCCGTCGCCGCAAGGCAAGGTCACCATCACGGGTCATACCGCGCCAATCCTAACCGATTGTCGCCGCGACGGCCACGGCCTGGGCTTGGTCTCTCTCGGCATAGATCTGAGTGATTTGTGCGCTCGCGTGCCCTAACACAACCTGTGCGGCTTCCAGCCCAAACTTCCGCCGGACCTCGGTCCCGTGGGTGTGCCGGAGTTGGTGCGGATGCCAGTGTGCGATGGGGGCCTCGTTTTGCTCGATACGAACTTGGTTCGCCCGTTCGATCGCGTAGGCCACCCTTTGAGCGTATGCCGGCGGCCGAAAGCGGTCGTGGGTCTTCCGCTGCGGATTCACTTGTCGTCGGCAGACTTGGGACGGCTGTACCTTGGTCTTTCGGCACGCCCGCATCCGTACGTAACGCTCCTCGCGGTCGGCGGCGGGGGAAAACAGGTAAGCGTCGGGCATGTCGATCCGCAGGAACGGCGTCAGCACCTCCTGGGCCCGCGGGCCGATGGCGATGACTCGGGACCGCCCACGATGAGAAGTCTTGTGGCTCGGCGGAATGTACAACCATACGGGTCCGGACCGATCGATGTTGCCGGTCTGCATGGAACACAACTCGCCAGATCGCATTCCGGTCAACAGTTGCATTCGAACCATGGCCTGCAAAGTTCGAGACAGGTAAGGCAAAGTTGCTTCAACATCGGTCGTCTCGACCGGAAGGATCGGCTCCGTTTCCTTCGCGGTGGTACGTCCGCGTTGCAGACCGCCGACCGCGGTCAGGGCGCGAAACGTTGTTTCGGGCAAGAGTTCCTCGCTAACGGCCCACCGGAACATGCGCTTGACCCGGTCGACGCGCTGGTTGATCGTTGTCCTGGCAAGGCCACCGGCGACCATTTGTTCCCTCACCGCCTTAAGTTTCAAAGGTGAGAAATCGACGGCTGGGATTCGGCCGAACAATTCGCGAACCTGCCGGAGTACCTGACGGTATTCGTTCACTTCGGTCGTTGGTGTGCCATCCGGTCGGCGGTAGTGCGTGCTTACATGGCGGGCGAAATACGTCACGATCAACTCAGTGACCGTGAGCGGTTCCGGCTCGGGGCCCGGGAGCCGGCGGCCATTGGCGATCCACTCGGCAATCAAAGCGTCATAGGCACCCTTCACTTCGGCTTCCGGCCTCCGTTGGCCACGGGGCCACGGGCCGAGGTAATGGTCTTTCCCATTCAGGGTGACCACGGCCTGGTTGGAGGGCTTGTGCTGGCGGAGGGAGGGAATGTGATTCGGTCGAGGCATAGTGCGCCTGAAAAAGGAGGAACCCGGTAGACTACCGGGCAACCGCTTTCGCAGACCGCACCTCCCGACCACCGGAAGGGTAACGCAAGTGGCGTTCAGTCAAGGACTAGAAACAATGCCCCTCGTAGGACTCGAACCTACAACCCGCTGATTAAGAGTCAGCTGCTCTGCCAATTGAGCTAGAAGGGCTTTCGCAGTCCTTATTGTTATCGGCTGGCGTTCGACGCATCAAGAGGTTCATCGAGAATCCGGTGGATCATTGATCCAAGCCGATGTCGACAAAGCACTTTCGTAACTCGTTGAGGCGCCAGCAACGGACGGCTGTTTCGCCTTCGGGAACGACAAGCAAAGTGTTGCCGTCGTTGCCAAATGCGACGTGCCGAATCGGTCGGCTGTGCCGGAGGATCAGGTAGATCTCGAATCTCTCTCCTGTTTGCCTCCACAACCGAACCTCGCGGTCACGGCTTCCCGACACAAGCCACTCTCCTGACGGATCGATGTCAAGTGTCGTGACGCGATCGGAGTGCGCTCGCCAATGACCCAGCGGCTTCGCATCAGGCAAGCCGACCAACCACAGTTGACCGTCCTCCGTCCCAGCGACCGCTAACGCACTGTCGTTCCTGACGCACAAAGCCCGGACGGTGTTCGCGCGATCGGTCAAGAAAGTCGACGCGTTTCTTTCGAAACACTCACACTCCCGGATCGGGCCGCCGTCCGGATGGATGACACGGACGTACGCATTCTCGCAACCGACGACCAAACAATTGTCAGCGGCGCAAACGCAGGTCAAGTCGCGGCGCGTGCCTGTCGACCAACCAGCCGACACCCATTGCGCGTCGCTCCACCCTTGCTCTCGCATTCCCGGTTTTTCCGTGCCTTCCGCGCTCCAGGCCCGACCCGTTCGGTCGAGACTAATGTCTATGTGGCCATCGTGTTTGAATTTGACCGGCACGGTGTTGACGCCGCCGCGATTGAGCCAGATTAATTCATCGTTGCCCGCGTGGAATACAGTCTGCCCGCTGGCCGGCGATGCGGCGATCTGAAAGTGTTCCGCACGCAGTTGCCCGTCCGCCTGCTGAAAAACACTGTGCTCGAGCTTGCCCTCCGCGTTCCAAATGGAGGCGACGATTGACCCTTGGTTGGGGTTGTCGGCTCGCCGTCGGGCGGCAATGGTCGCCATGCGTCCGTCCGCCGTCTGGCCAATGGCCCGTATTGGAAAGCCGCGCCGGCCAAGATAGATCTGCTCGCGGAGACCGCCCACTTCGTAAAGCATGGTGACATGATCGCCGCCCACGGCGAGGGTGCGCCCGTCCAAACTGAATGCAATGGCCCGGCCCGACGCCGCGGGAATCGTCGCGACCAATTCGCTCGTCGCGAGGTCCCAGAGCTTCGCCAGACCCTCTTTCTCGCAAATGGTCGCCAACAACATGCCCGACGGATGCAAGGCCAGTCCTTCGATCTGGCCCGTGTGGGCGCTTCCGTTCTCCAGGATCGCATCGCGCAGGCTGCTGACGGTTTGACAGATGCCGCGATCCCAGAGAACAACGTCGAGGTTCTCTCCGCGCTCGACAATCACGGTACTGCTGGCCGGATGCGCGAGAATCTCACCGGGGACCGCGGCGAATGCTGGCGCGATCTGAGCGTCATTGGTTCCCAATTCGGCAAGCGTTTCCGGATCGAGCAGTTTTGCGCCGCCGGGGCCCTGCACGAGCACACCGGTCCGTGCTCCAGTCCAATAAGCGATCCCGCTGCGTAGTCGGGCCTTTGGATTTGCCGGGCGCTCGGGCCAGGCGGCCGCCGCTTTCTTGCCATCGCCGTCGATGGGCCAGCGTTTCACTTGGCCGTCGTAGCTCGCCGTATAGACCCAATTCGAATCTGGAGAGAAGACGATGCCGGCGACTTCTCCCGTATGTGCATCCCAACCGAAGCGCGTTGGGTCCGCCGCCGTGACGTTCCACCGGATTACGGTTCCACTACGCAACCCGAGAAACAGCCAGCGACTATCCGGACTGAATGTCAGCGCCGTCGTCACGTCAGACCATCGGATTGTCAATTTGCCCGGGAACGGCAGCCGTTTTTCGGTGCCGCTGGCCGGATCGATCAACGCCACAAAACGGACGCCGAGGAGCGGCTGACTCAAATGGGGCGCGATGGCAAGTCGGCCGCGTGCGTCGAACGCGATCGCGCCGGCTAAATGTCCCTCGGCGACGGTCGACTTGCGGCGCAGGTCAATGCTGCCAGCGGCAGCAGCAAGTTCCGACCGGATCACCATCGGATCGCGATCGGGCGTGCCCGCCAGGCAGGCGTCGGCAAGCTGCTTGCGCGCATCCCATGTCCAGCCGACGTAAGGTTGAGCACGCATGCGTGCCGCGGCACTGATTCCCGCATAGTAACGTTGGGCCTCGGCATTCAGGTAAGCGGCGCGCTCGGCCTGCAGCGCGGCGACATTGGCCCGCCGCGTCTCCGCCAACATATCCTGCGTGTGCGTCAAGCGGGCATTGAAGCCGACGAGGATCGCCGGCAACGTCGCCGTCAAAACGAGGATGCACGTGACAAGCGCCGCCAGCCGCGGCTCCCGGCGATACCAACGGTACGCGTGGCCGAGCCGACCGATGGGGCGTGCGAGAATCGCGCGATTGGTGCGAAAGCGCTTCAGATCATTTGCCAGTTCGGCGGCACTCGCATAGCGCCGGCGTGGCTCCTTCTCCAGGCATTTCAGACAAATTGTCTCGAGATCGACGGGGAGCTTGGGCTGAAGTTGACGAACGGGCACCGGGTCGCCCGTGCGCACCTGCTCGAGCGTCTCATAGACCGAGCTGCCCTTGAACGGTGGGCGACCCGTCAGGAGTTCGTAGAGGATGGCGCCCAGGGCCCACACATCGGCGAGCGGGCCGATCGATTTTAATTCGCCGCGCGCTTGCTCCGGAGCCATGTAAGATGGCGTGCCCATCACGCTGCCGTCAACGGTGTGGCCGCTGTCGTCGTCGACGCGCTTCGCGAGGCCGAAGTCGGACACCTTCAGGATCAGTTCGGGATTGCAGAGCAGCCGTGGTGCTACATCGACGGTCGGCCCGTCCCCGATCAACGTCGAATGGCCACCGGCCTGGTCGTCCGAATCAACGCACAGAAGCACGTTGCCCGGCTTTAGATCGCGATGCACGATGTTCTTATCGTGGGCCGACTGAATGGCGCGAGCGAGCACCTCGGCAATGTTCGCGGCAACCTGCGGAGGCTGGGGCTGACCGCTCAAAGCGCGTGCCAGCGTACCGCCGGCACAGAATTCCAGCGAGAAGAACGGTTGCCGGCGAAACTCGCCAACTTCATGAATTTGAACGATGTTGGGATGGCGAAGCGCGGCAATGGCGCGGGACTCTTCACGAAACCGCGCCAAATCGATTTCACGCACACGCGATCCACCGAGGATCATCTTGAGCGCCACCAGCCGATCCAGCCCGAGTTGCCGTGCTTTGTACACGACGCCGATGCCGCCCTCGCCCAAGGGCGCGATGATCTCGTAGCCGGGCGGGGCTGGGATTTCGACGACCGTGCCGTCGCGCGGCGTCGCTCCCGTCACCCAAGTGCGATCGTCCGAAAGCGACAGCGGGTCGGGCTCGACGGCGACCGGGTCGCCCAGAATCTGCCCGAGCTTGTGCAAGCGGTGGACACGGCGACTAAGTTCCGCGCGCAGTTCCGGACATTCACGACATAGTTCGTCGAGCGCTGGCTCCTGCCCGCCATCGACGAGTTGCTGATATTGGTCGAGCAGATGATCGAGGCGCGCTTCATCCATGGCGAATCACGGGTGCGAGTTGCGAGTACCAGTCGAATATCACAACGACGGAATCTCGTCGCCCAGGGCAACGATCAATTGCCGGATGGCTTTGTTCCAGCGCCGGCGAACGGTCCATTCCTCGACAACCAACAGTCGCGCTATCTCGTCGGTCTTGAGCCCTTCGTAATAGCCCAACTCCAACAACTCGCGGTCTGCCTCAGGCAATTGTTCAACGGCCTCGTGAAAAGCGGTCCATCGTTCCAGATTGCGGACTTCCGCGGGTGGGATGGCCAGCCAGGAGAGCGGCCCGGACGATCCATCTGGCAGGCTTTCGTGGTGTCGGCCGAGACCATGAGGTCCGTGGTAATGTCGGACCATGTCAAGGAGTTCTCGGCGAACTGCCTGAGCTGCCAGGCGAAAGAAACCGGCAACCGAATCGGGTGTCACCTTTCGCAGAGTTTTCAAGAGTCTGGTTACTGCGTTTTGCAAGACGTCGCCGGTCTGCTCCCAGCGACGGACGCCGGGAAAATCGCGTAACATCTTGCGCGCGAGGCCCTCCAATCGTTCCGCGGATCGGCGAATCAACGCATCGGCCGCGTGACGATCGCCGGCCCGAATGCGGTCGACGAGGTCCTGCAGTTCTGTCGTTTTTAACGATTCACTCATTGACGGTTCCCGTCACTACGGGGGCCGTCGATCATTGTAATCGAAAAACGTTCGTGGCGCGGCATGGATTTCCGCGACGCGACAGTCGATGTGTATGGACGAAGGATCGGCCGCTTCACGCGATGACGTCAATGGTGATCGCGCCCACCGTCCATCGGGCGATTTATCGCTCGGAATCCATGTGAAAGTGGATCAGACTATTCCGGATTTGTCGTCAGTTCGCCGACGAGTTGCTTGTCCTTGACGCCCCAGACGCGAATCTTGCCCGTGAAATCGCCGACGAAGACGCGCTCATCGTCGTGAGCGAAGGCAACCTTGGACGGCAAGTCAGTGAAACCCTCGAACTTTGCCACTAGGGAGCCATCCGCCTTCCAGATGCGAGCCGTGTTATCGCGGCCGCAGGTCAAGAGCGTACCAGAGTGCGAATACTGAACCGCCTCGACGCCGGCGAGTTTCTTGCTCGCCGCCGCGCCGGCCTGGGCATTGAAGGTACGCGTCGGGAAACCGTCCTCCGCGAACCACAGGATCACCTTGCCATCCTCGCTAGCCGAGGCGAGCATCTGCGAATCGGCCCGCCAGCTCAGGCCGGTGATGGCCTCCTTGTGATCGCCGAGCGTAAAGCTGATGCCGCCGGTCGCCGCCTCCCAGACGTAGGCCCCCCCATTGCGATCGCCGGTCGCGAGCATCTGACCGTCCGGGCTGAACTCCATCGCGGTCACCCAGTCGGTGTGTTTCTTGACCTTGTACTTCATCGCGCCGGTGGCCGTGTCGAACACTTTGATGAGCTTGCCGGGCCCGCCGAGCGCGACGAACTTGTGATCGGGGCTGACGTCGGCGGCGAGCACGACGTCGGCCTCGTCGCCGATCTCGGTCACGCGCTGTCCGGTGGCCACGTCCCAGATCACCACTTTGCCGCTCGACGCGCCGCGACCGCCGCCGGCCAGCAGCCACTTACCGTTGCGGCTGAATTTGAGGACGTAGGGGATGCGCTCCGGGAACGCGAGCGTGCCGATCAGCTTCAGCGTGTCTGTGTGATAGAGCAGCACACGCTCGTGGCCAGCGACGGCGAGCAGCGGCGCCCACGGACTTGAGGCCATGGCCGTCACTGGATGCGCTTGCTCGGTGTGGGCCAATGTGACGGTCGGCAACTTGCCCGGCATTGGCGGCGGACCGGCCGGCTTACCGATCGATATGGTGATTGGGTCGATGTCCACCTTGCGGGCGGCGGTCTTGGCGGCCCCGACCGCGGTCTCGGGAGCGCCATCTTCGATCCACGCCTTGATGATCGCGAGGTCGGCGTCCGGAATCTTCGGCGCCTTCGGCGGCATGCGCGGCTCGGCCAAGTGCGCGGCCGACTTGTAGAGGGGGCTATTGTCCAGACTGCCGGGCTTCACCGCCTCGCCGCTGGCGCCGCCGGCCATGAGCGACTGATACGTGGCGACGTTCAAGTCCGACGTCGCCTTATCGGCGTTGTGGCAATTCAAGCAGTGCTTGCGCAACACGGGCAGGACGTGATCCTTGTAATTGACGGAACCCTTGGCGGACTCCTTTGGCGCTTGTGCGTGCGCCAATGCGGGGATCAACAAGACCGACAAGCTTCGAAGCATGTAATTCCGCATTAGCACGATAGTCCTGCGAAATTGGCGAGCGGAGCGGCGTAAGCCGCCCGATGATGACACTATCGGGCGGCTTACGCCGCTCCGCTCGCCAAAAGAATTAGTGGTTAAACGTAAACTCGGTTGAGTTAAACAAGCCCCAAAGAATATCCCCGTAAACCGTTTGTGCCGCGTTCGCTTCAAAGCGCTGGCGTCCCTCCAGAAGAGTCTGCTCCAGCTTCTTGATCTGCTTGTCGAGCGCCGGCACTTCTTTGGAATCCTTCGGAAGTTTCGCCAGGTCGGCCTTGAGCGTCTTCACACGCTCCTCGGCCCGTGCATAGGCGGGATCGAGCCCCTGCGAGAACTTGGCGATCTCTTTGATGCGCTCCGGGTCGCTCGATTCCCGGCGGACGATCTCGACAAGCTTCTTGGTCTCGACTTCCGTGGGCTTGCGGCAAATCGTCCGAACATACAACTCTTCGATGATCTGCTCCGGCGATTTCTTCTCGGCGATCATCCCGGAGATCAGTTTCCCTTGAGCGATCTTCTGCGTGATCGTGTCGCCGTTCACCAGATGTAATGCCTGCGAGAGATTGGCCTCGCGATTCACTTCGCAGGAGCACGGCGTCTCGCGCGGCGCCCGGCCGAACGTCGTCAGGAAGTAATTCGATACTTCGCCCGCGTGAATCTGCACCGCCCGCGTGCCCGGCGGCGATTGCGCGAAGCGATCCTCGGTGCCGGTCACCTTCGTGATCGTGTCGAGCAACACCTCGGCCCGCAGCCGGCGCACGTAGGAGTGCGAGAAATACGCCTCATCCAGTTCATTCGTGTCGTTGGTCGTTGCCGAGAGCTGATACGTCCGCGAGTTGCAGATATCGCGGACGAGCTTCTTTTTGTCGAAGCGGTAGGCCGCGAGCTTCTTGCCGAGTTCCTCCAGCAGTTCCTTGTTGCTTGGCGGGTTGCTGATGCGCACGTCATCCACTGGGTCGACGATGCCGCGGCCGAAGAAGTGCGACCAGAGGATGTTGGCCATCGTTTCACGGAAGGCCGCGTTTTCCGGCGACGTGATCCACGTGGCCAGCGCCTTGCGTGGGTCTTTGCCTTCGACGTCCGGGGCGTCGCCGCCGAGGAATTTGGGCTTCATCCGGCGACCGTCCACGGGGTGGGCCACCGTGTTGGCGGCATTGTTGTTCGACACCAGCACCTCACGCCCTTCGGTGCCGCGCTTCAGCGTGACACCCGCGAAGAACGCGGAGAAGCCGTAATAGTCGTCCAGCGTCCAGCGATCGAACGGATGGTTGTGGCACTGCGAGCACTGGATGCGAATGCCTAGGAACACCTGCGCGATGTCCTCGGCCGTCTTCTCCGGCGTCAATCGTTCAGAGGCTGTGTACAGGTTGGCCGTCGGCGACTTGAAGTTGCTCCCGGACCCGACGAGCAGTTCCGCCGCGAACTCGTTGAGCGGCCGATTGCTCGCCATTTGCTCCTTCACCCACGCCGCGTACGTGAACATCGCCTTGCCGTCGCGGCCGTATTGCGGCACCTGGTTGTATGACCTAATGCGGAGTAGCTCACCCCATTTCATCGTCATCATGTCCACGAACTCGGGCCGTTCGATCAGCGTGTCAATCAGTTTTTCACGCTTCTTCGCATCTTTGTCCGCGAGGAAACGGTCAAACTCCTCACGCGTCGGCGGCAGACCGATGAGGTCGAGGTAGATGCGGCGCAAGAACGCCTCGTCCGACGAAAGTTCCGAAGGGGCCAGATGCAGTTTCTTGAGTTTGTCGAAGACAAGCGTGTCGATGTAGTTGCTCTCGGGCATCTTCGGCCACGCGAACTTGTCGCCGGTCGGCAACACGATGACTTCGGAGCCGACCGTGAACTTGCCGAAGCGCGCGAACACGAACGCCCCGCCGCGGGTGCCGGCTTTGACAACACCGTCCTTGCCGATCGCCGCGATGCCTTCGTTGTTCGTCAGGTAAAGGGCCAGCCGCGTCACATCGCGGACGCTGCCATCTGAATACTTGGCGAGCACGACCGTCTTCTGCGTCTGGTCCTTGGCAGCGAACACGACCTTGGAAGGCAGCAACTCGACGCCGACCGGAACTTTCGTATCGGCTCCATCGTCCGGCGCGCCGGCCGTGAGCCAGCGGAGCAGCGTCTGGTAATCCTCGTGCTTCGTGTCGAAGAGCGTGCCGCCCGTGTGCGGGACGGCCCCGGTCGACTTTTCGAGCATCAGGCTCTTTTCAGGTACAGCCAGATCAATGCGGCGGCCGACGATGGCTCGCGTAAGGCGGAAATAGTCACCCGCCGGGTCGAAGCCGAAGAGGGACAAGTTGAATCCATCGCGCCCGCGGGCGGCGCCGTGACAACTGCCGTTGTTGCAACCGTGCTTCATGAACACCGGCATCACGTCGAGCCGAAAGCTCACGGGCCGCGATTTGCTCGCGTTCTTGACCATCACCGATGCTTCGGCCGTTACTCCGTCTTGCTCGACGATGAGCTTGGTGCTGCCGTCCTTCAGCGGCCTCAGCATCGAGCCATTTGCCGCCGCCAACGTGCTATCCGCCAATCGCAAAACGGCCGTTGCCGTGACGTCGCGGGTCGCGCCGTCGGCATCGACGGCTTGCACGACGATGCTCTGGCGATCGTCCTTGCCGTCGAGTTCGATCTTCGATGGGAAGACCCGCAAGCTGGCCGCCATTGTTATTGACGGAGCCAGAACGAGTGCGACGAGGAGCAGCAAATATTGACGCATATAGATCATTCAATTCGTTTGCGATTTACTTCTTGACGCCGCGTTCGGCATCGACACGCAGGATGCCGTAGCCGCTCATTTGCCTAACGGATTGGCCCTTGTCCATCACCGTCACGTCGAGCACGATGCCCTGGTAATTGCCGACAAGCGCATCCTGCGTGGCCTTCAAGGTGAACGTCACTTCCTTGTCGGCCGCCGTGATTTCTTTATTCGTCTCAACCAATTCGATGCCGCGTGGCAAGCGAGCGAGCGTCACTCTGGCCGGGCCTTCGAATTTTTGCAGGTGATTCAGCTTGCACACGAGCGTCGTCGACTTGCCGCGTTCGATCGACGTGCGGGGGATGCGTGCCTCGACGTGCGGCTCAGCGATCGTCAGCTTGAACATTTGCGAGGCGACATAACTGCGACCCTCGCCGTCGTTGTAGCCGCGCCGGCCAGTGCCGCTCATGGCCGTCAGCGTGATCTGCTGTGTCCCCGCCGTGGCGTTGCGCGAAGCGCCGAGCACGTAGGTTCCCTCGGTCGAACCGGCGGGAACAACCACCGGCGTGGCTGTATTGATGCCCGTTGGCCGAGCTTCCATCAACACGGTCACGGGGCCGTCGAATCCCTTGTCACGATGGACGGTGAACTTGAGCATCGTCTCGCCGTTCTGCACCAGGGCCGACTTCGGCTCCTCGACTTCGATGCGGAAGGGCGCCGGTTCCGTTACCGCGAACGCGAGTCGATCAATCGGCACATGCAGGTAGTAGTCGTTGTTGCCGTAGGCGTTCATCAGAATGGTCTGCCGATAGCCGCTCGTCAAATTGGCCCCGCCCACCGGGCGAACAACGAGATCTACCAACGCCGCTTGCGGCGTAGCGCCCCCCTCGGCTTCAATCACCACGGGCACCTTCGTTATCCCCGGCGTGATCTTGGGCGCATGAACCGTGACCCCCTTCGGCAAGTTGACGCCCACCAATTCCAGTTCGCCATTGAACGGACGATTCGTTGCGAAGACGCCGACTTGCACGGTCGTGCGATTCCCTGCCGCGACCGAGATCGACTGCCTCAACTGCGGAAGCTGCTGGTTGTCGGGCTCCGGCGCGATGTACGTGTACACGGCATCCGCCGCCGGGCTCGCTTCGACGCGATAAACGTAGTCGCTGCCGCCCTCACCGCGTTCGTCCTCGACGCCAACAACGTACTCACCGTCGGCCGGCGCGGTCCATTCGAGCACGGGGTCGTGGCTCTCACGGTTGAGCCCGTTCGATGGTGCGTAGCCAAGTTGGTTCGGCCGCGAGTCTGTGGCTCGAATCACCGCCGCTTTGCCGCCGATCGGCTTGATCCAGATGACCGGATAGACCGGTGAGCCCAGGGCCTGTGCCAGTGCGTGGAACCTGAACTGTTCACCCTTCTTGGCCCGGAAGCGAAAGCAATCGACGTCGCCGGGCTTGTCGATGACGCCATTGAATGCTGCCGGTAGATCGACCGTCGACGACGAGGAAACCTCATCTGGATTATTGTTCGGCTCAACCTCGAGCACATTCGGAAACGGCGACACACGCAGCCGATTCGGTGTCGGAGCCGGTCCGCCCGCATCATGGGCGGCAAATGCGAAATCGCCAGGCGTCTTTGGCAGGCAAACGCTCTGCTCCCACTTGCCCTTCGGGTCGCCCAGAATCTGAACCTTTAACTCCTCGCCCGCCTGTCCACCTGAGGGATAGATCGCGGTCGGCCGCGTGAACGTGCCGATGTGCAGGCGATAGACTTCGCCGGCCCCGTTGAAGGTACTGTGGCGCACTTCCACGAAATACGGCCCATCGCGATCGGCCAGGACGGACAGCACCGGGTCCTGCACAAACAGCGCCGAGTCGTCTGCCGACGCGAGCTTTTTGCCGGCCGCGTCGTAGATGGTCATGAACAGATCGGGTATGCCGCGGTCGACACCCAAACGCGCGGCTTCGACTTCGGCTGAGACGCGCTGGCCGCGTTTCACCTCGACGCGATAGCAGTCGACGTCCGTTGGATCGTTGAGCCGGCCAAGGACCGTGGAATTGACCGGCACCGGCATCGCCGTCTCGCGGGTGTCGTTCCGCTGTTTAGAAACGACCTCGTTCTCTTCAACCGTTGGAAACGGGCCGACGAAAAAACGCTGGTACTCACTCAAGCCGCCGCCCGTGCGGATCCGCAAGCCATGCGCCCCAAGCGGACAGTCGGCGGCCAACTTCATTTTGACGCGAACGCGGGTACCGGGCTCAACAGGCTGTGGTTTGCCATTCGGCGCCGTGGTCGTCTCGACCGGCGTCATCGACTCAACGGTGATGCCCGATTCGTAGAAGAGAATCTCTTTCGGCTGGTCAAGCCCGCGGCCCGTGAATTCGACCTCGACGCTCGTCCCTTGCTGCCCGCCCGGCGGATAGAGCCGCGATAACCGCGGCGCACCGGCTTCTGAGTTTTCACCACAGAGACACAGAGAGCACAGAGAAAAGACAGAAGCCAGGATAGCACGCGAACGAGCAAGTTCTCGACCAGCAGACCGAAGTCTCATCGCAATCTCCCAATCTCTTCTCTGTGCCTCTGCGTCTCTGTGTTGAAAACCTACACAATCAGATCCTTGACCACCTCACCCGCGTGGATGATGTCGATCGGCCGGCCGCCGGGGGCCATGATCTTCTTGTCGGAGTTGATGCCGAGCTGGTGGTAGACCGTCGACAGCACGTCTTCCACCTTGACCGGGTTCTCTTCCGGCTCGCTGGCAGTCGAGTTCGACGAACCGTACACGAGTCCCTGCTTGAATCCGCCGCCGGCGACCGCCACGGAGTAAACGCGCGGGAAGTGATCGCGGCCCGCGGAGGCGTTGATCTTCGGCGTTCGGCCGAATTCGCTGGTGACGAGCACGATTGTCGACGCGAGCAGCCCGCGATCGTCCAGGTCGCGGATCAGTCCGGCCAGCGCCGAGTCGAGGCCCGGGGCCTGCCGTTTCATTGCATTCTCGATCCCCGCGTGCATGTCCCAGCCGCCGTAGCTGACGGTCACAAATCGCACGCCGGCTTCGACCAGTCGCCGCGCCAGCAGAAATCGCGGGCCGGCTTCGGAAGTTCCGTACTTCGCACGCGTCGCCTGCGTTTCCTTTTCGATGTCGAACGCTTGCCGAGCGGCCGGTGACGAGATCAACGCATAGGCCCGTTGGTAGAACTCATCCATCGCGCTGACGGCGCCCGCTTTGGAAGCGTCGTATTTGAAGTGATCATCGACGACGTCGCGGATCTCGCGGCGTGTCGAGAAGCGGTGATCGTCGACGCCCGGCGGCAACATCAAGTCGCGGACCTTGTAGCCCGACCGACCCGGATCGCTGCCGATGCCGAACGGGCCGAACTGCGAACCGAGATAGCCGGTCCCGCCGTACTCCGTCGCGCTCGGCACGGCGACATAAGGCGGAAGGTCCTTGCGCGGCCCAAACTCGTGCGACACCACGGCCCCGAGGCTCGGGTGGTTGATCGCTGGGCTCTTGCGGTAACCGGTGTACATCGTGTACGTCGCCCGGCCGTGATCCGCTTCTTTGCCCGCGATCGAGCGGACGATCGTCATCTTGTCCGCGACTTGAGCGATCTGCCGGAAGTTCTCGTTCAAGACGATGCCCGGCAGCTTGGTCTTGGCGACGCCGAACGGCCCGCGATACTCGAGGGCGGCCTCCGGCTTCGGGTCCCACGATTCCTGATGCGCCATGCCGCCGGGCAGCACGATCTGGATGACGCTCTTGGCAACGCCTTCCTTGCTCTCCATCCGGATGAAGTCTTCGCGAGCTTGCAATTTGAAGAAGTCGCCGAGCGTCAGGCCGAGCGAGCCGACGACGCCGACACGCAAGAATTCGCGGCGACCAGGCTTGCGGAAGTGAGCCGGGTCATCGTTCCAGGTCACAATGTCTTGGGAGGACGACATGGCACAGGCACCTTGTTCGGGGTGATGGAATTTCGAATCGTGTCGCACACTCAGGCAGGTTGGCTCGAAACATCGACTCGGTCGGGCGGGTCGGGGAAGAATCGTAACCCGGCGGGGATGGTTAATCTTGTTCCTCGGCAGGCCAAAACGCACGACGGAAACCAAGAATCGCGTTGGCGCCCCGTTTCTCAGGCTTTTCTCATCTAACCCCCGACTCGCGGCAAGGTGCCGGTCGGCGTAGCGAATCTGAGTTTCAGATGCGATCCTTCTCGCCAAGGGCGACACGACTCGCCTGCATTAATCCCGTAGGGATCGCAGATATTAGCCGGTGATCGAGCGGCAGCTCGACCACCGGAAAGCGATATCCGCACGCCAGCCGACCCCAACGGGCCCAATGGGGTCGTAGAACGCTGTTTCTGCAGACAATTGATGGTTTGGTATTCGCCACGCTCTGCGACTCCTTCGGAGTCGGCGGAATGGGTAATTCGGGCTCCCGGCGGTCGAGCTGCCGC
>DATANR010000420.1:0-32202 GCA_036266155.1 Gemmataceae bacterium
CAGCGTCGAGTAACCCTTCTCAGCGCTGGCCTGTTTACCAATGAACTCGCCCGCTTTCTTCGCTTCGGCCGGCGTCGGCTTCCGCGAAAGCGTTTGCAGATATAGTTGCTCGATCACTTGCGACTGGCTTCCGGTCTTCACCATCGATTTCGCCAGCGCGTCGCATGCCGGTGGCAATTGCGAATTCATGAGCCGCAATAAGTGCGGCACGCCGTAGGTGTACTCGCCGGGGCTTTCGTCATACTCGCGGACGTCGAAGAAGCCGAGTCCCGTTGCGGGACCGTAATTCTTTTTTCCAGGCGCCGCGTCGTCGTGCAGCATGGCGAGTCCGTCGTTCGTCGCCACTGCCAACGAACGGAACAAGCTGCGCGGCGGCAGGACCTTCATCGCCATGTGGCTATAGAGTTCGTGGTCGTTCGCATTTTGCCGTGTCGTGCGACTGCTGCGTTGATAGGCCCGGCTCGCGATGATGCACTTCATCAGGTGCTTGACGTCGAATTTCGAAGCGACCAATTCTTCCGAAAGAAGTTGCAAGACCTCGGGGTGGGTCGCCTCGCTATCCGGACGAATGTCGTCAAGCGGGTTGATGAAGCCGCGAGCGAAGAATTGGCTCCAAATGCGATTGACCGTCGCGCGCGGGAAGAACGGATTCGTTGGTGCCACGAACCAATCGGCGAGGTAGTTGCGATTGACGCTCGTTTTGGCGACCACCGGTCCGCCGAGAAGTTTGGGCTTGGCAGCGCCGATGAACTGGCCGTCGTTGCGCGGATCCGGGATGGGGATCGACCCGTCAGGAAGGCCAGCCGGCTTTTCGTTCGGCCCCTTCTTTTTGGCGGGCGGCGGGGCTTCATCGGTGATGCGCGCCAAGATGTCGTTCGGGTTCTTGGCCTTTTCAGCGCGCTGGGCGCGCGTCTTACCGAAGAAAGCAGCCAGGCCCCAGAAGTCTTGCTGTTTCCATTCGGGCGTGACCGGGTGCACGTGGCATTCGCAGCACATGAGCTGGTTGCCCAGGAACAGTGCCGCCGCGGTGCCGACAATCTTGTTCGGGGCCGGTTGGCCATTCTCACTGTTGGCGATCATGAAGAACGTCTCGCCCGCGAGGGCCTGATCGCCCTGGGCCGTCAGCATCGACCGCACCACCTCGTTCCACGGCCGATTGTTGTTGAACTGATGTGCCATCCATTTGAGGAAGACGTCGTGCGTCTTGATGCCGCGATTGTTGTCCTGGTCGCGTTTGACGAGCAGGTCGTGCCAGTAGTGTGAGAAATTCTCGCCGAACTGCGGGTCGGCGAACAGTTGGTCAACGACCCTGGCACGTTTATCGGTGTTCGAATCGGCAAGGAATGCTCTCGTCGTCGCGGCGGACGGGATGACGCCGATAATGTCCAGGTAGACGCGGCGCAAGAATTCGGCGTCGTCGGCGGGCGGCGATGGCGCGATGCCGGCTTCGGTCAATTTGCGATCGATCAGTGCGTCGAGGTCGGTGGCAACGCCAGCCGGCGTTCGCGCCGATGCCTTGTGTGCGATCGGCGCGAGATTTACTTTGCCCTTGGGCAACGGCTCCTTGGCGGCTTCGCGCTCAACCAGTTTGTCGAGTTCCGGGTCCGGCGTGCCGATCACCGGCGGCGGCTCGATCCACACATCTTCGTCCGCATCGGCTTTCGGCGCTGCCGCGATCGCCGGCGTTGGAGCATCCTGTTCCTTCGCGGCAATCTTCTCAAGCGCCGGCGCGGCCGCAACACTGACCGGCGCTGGCTGAGCCGCTTGCGGCGTAGCGCCCGGCCGAGCCGTGGTCAACGCGCGATACCCAACCCAACCACCAAAAATGAAAAGCACTCCGGCGAGCCCCGCAATCATTCCAAGCTTGGAAGAACGGTCCGTGGATGATGCTGATCGCATGGGAGACCGCGTAGTTGAGGATTCGCCGGTAGGGGAAGCCCCGGTCATCGACCGGGGCGAACGTTCTTGCACGTGACGGGAGATTGAGTCAGGACATTACGCCGACTTCTTGGCCTTCTTGCTCTTCTTGGCCTTCTTCCCCTTGGCCGCCTTCTTGCTGCCTTTCTTCTTGGCTTTCTTAGCAGCCTTGTCGCCCTTCTTACCTTTCTTCCCCTTCGCGGCCTTGTCGGCTTTCTTCTTGCCCTTCTCAGCGATCAGAGCAGTCTTGGCCACCTTCGGCTTCTTGGCCTTCTTCGCCTTCTTGGCCGGAGCGTCGCCGCCGGTCACTTTGACCGAGGTCACCGATTCCTTGTTGTCGTTCTTTTCGGTCAACACGGTGACGGCCGAGCCTTCTTTCAAGGCGCCGAGACCGCCGTCGATCGGCGTGACCTTTTCCATCGTCTTGCCCTTCTTGCCCTTTTCCGTGGTCACCGTCACGAAGCTCGCGTCCTTGCCGACGGGAAGCACTTTGTCCTTGCCGTCGATGGTCAGCGTGAGACTGTTGCTGGTCTTGTTCACTTTCTTGAGAGTGCCCTTCAACTCATCGGCGGAAGCGACGGAGAGGCCGAGTGCGAGGACGGTCAAGCTGGCGAAGAGATTGCGAAGCACGAGAAACTCCTGTGGTCGGGTTTGAGTTCACGCGGGTGTTTGTGCGATTCCGATCATGAGAACGAACGAAGTTCGGCGGTGTTAGGGAGAGGATAGAAAAATCTTAGAACAGCCAACGCGGCGCTGAACAACACCCGGTTGTTAACGTGGTTCCGCGACGAATTGGATTTCTCCCTAACGTTCCCTAATCTCATTCGTTCCTCTTTCGGTGAGTGAGCCGTTGGCCTCCGACTCTGAGCCATTAACGTTCGATCGGGTCGTCCAGGAACACTGGGTGGCCGTGTTTCGATTGCTGGCTCATCTGGCGGGCAACGATCATGATGCCGAGGAGCTGACGCAAGAAGCGTTCCTCCGAGCGTGGCAAGGATGGGCGAAGGTTCAGCCGGATACGCGGCCGCGAGCCTGGCTCCTGAAAATCGCCCGCAACGCCTACCTGGACCTGTACCGCCGGCGTCAGAAGGTGAAGTTCAAGGCCCTGGCGGAAGATCGACCTGGTAGTGGAAGCGACCCGAGCCATGGCCCGGAAGTGAGTGAAGAAGCGGCCGCCGTGCGGGCGGCGCTGCAGGAGTTACCGGAGACAGGTCGACTGGTGTTCTTGCTGCGAGTCGAAGGCGAATTGTCATTCGCGGAGATTGCCACGGAGCTGAATACATCGGAAGAGGCGGCACGCTGGCACATGCATCAGGCTCGGATGAAGTTATTGGCCCGAATGAAGCCCAGGGAATGAGTCGGAGATCGCCATGAACTGCGAAGCCGCCCGCGACCGACTTCTGATCGCCGACAACCCGGCCCGCGTCGACGCGGACCTGGCCGAACACGTCGCCGGCTGTGCGGCATGTTCTCAGATGGTTGGCGATCTCGTGCGTTTGGAATCCGCGGTTCGTTCGTATCCGATGCCAGCGACCGTGTTGATTCGCCGCGAGGTGTTCCTGACAAATTTGAAGCCGATGCCGGCACGGCAGATCCGTGCACGCCATTTGATCGCGGCGTTTGCCACGATCGCGGCTGCCATCATTATTGGTATCGTGACGGTTGCACTCGTTCACAATCCGCAGCCGGACGATGGTAGGGCCACCGTTGCTCAAGCACGTCCGGCCGTGGTCGAAGATCTGGTGGAATGGACGCTTTTACTGACCGAATCGGAAGTGCCTGCGGAGCGCGAAAAACTCGTCCGCGAGCGGTTGCCGGAACTCCAAGCGGCGGTTCAGCGTGCCGATCTGTCGGTCGAGGATCGTGCATTTGCCGAGCAGCTTCTGGCGCATGGGCGCAAGCTCGGCGAGGGCGCCGACCCCGTCGACGAGGCGGAAGCCTTTCATGGAGTAGCGGATACGCTGCTCGTTCGGCTCGACACCAGCGCTCAGGACCCGAGTCGATTTGGCTTCTATGCCCAGCTTTATTCCAATGTCGTCGATCGCGGCGTGGAGACGAACCTCAAGAAGGCGGAAAAACAAGCGTTGCGTGCCGAGCGGCAGGCGCGCGTGCAGGAACTGCGTAAGGCGAACAAGAAACAGGCGGCCCGCGTTGCCGATCTGGTGGAGCGAATGCCGGAGCAAGCCCGTGGCGCCAAAGGCAAGGCGAAAGCCGTCACCCGACCCAAATGAAGGCCGACGATCGCGGAAAAAATGAGTAACGAGCACGCGGAATCGGGCTTTTTTTCTTGTGTACGTCAAAAGGATAAGGTAAAACCTTTCCGGCAGTCCCTCAATTCTTCCTGGGGACGACCTTGGCCTCCTGGGATGCGAGTCCCCAGGGGGCCCCTGAATTATCGTTTGGCTTTTCCAAGCCCTATGGCACATTGGCGAACCAGGATGGGTCACACGAGTGATTCATCCTGGTGAACCGCTTTGGCATGGAAAGTATGTGAAGGCGGGGCTGCGCACACGCAAGGTGTGCACAGCGAGATTTGCGGAAAGATTGCGATCAACGCCCGTGTCAGTTGATCGGACTGGAATAGATCAAGGGTAGAGGGTGAGGGCGTCACGCCGAAGATCGGGGAGACCACCCGCCGGACTCCGGACGATGACGACCCTCACCCTCGACCCCCATCACCTGCCGACGCCGGTCCCGAGGTCAGGCGACGAAGCGACTCGCGTGCTTCGCGCGTCCGCGGTGCATTCGACGGTCCCGACGCCCAATCAAAAAGAAGCGATTTTCCGTCTTCCGTATTTGGCAACTCGAGTGCTTCGCAAGCACGCGTTGCGATGTGCGGCTCGGCCGTCACGTCCACGCGACCGCGCAGGAAGACCGCGCTCTCCTTGGGCCAGGCCCAGAGCTGCCGAACCGTCTTGTACGCAAGGTCGGCGTCATCGCCCGCCAGCGCGTCCCACTTGCGATGATCGTGATGCGGCTCCCATGCGGGAAGCGCGCCCGTGCGGTCGCCGACGACGTCCCAAAGATAGACGGGCGCTTCATCGCTGGCGGCAGCGAGTACCCGGCCATCGGGCCGCCAAACGAGCGCCGGCGCCACGTCGCCGTGATGTTGGAACGTGTGCCGCACTTGCCCGGTCGCGAATTCGAGCAAGACGACGCGGTCGGCCGCAGTAACGGCCAATGTCCGCCCGTCCGGTGAGAAGGCCGGTTGGCCGTCGTAGCCCGGGAAGGTGCTCGCGACCGCCTTGGTTTCCAGGTCCCAGACGCGAATTTCGCTCGAGTGCGCCACGGGACGGTCGGGGACCGCCGCCGCGGCAAAGCGCTTGCCATCCGCGGAGAACGCGATGTAGGGTCGGCCGTGTCCAGCCTCGGCGGCGATGACACTCGCGCCGGTCGTCGCGTCCCACACGCGGATCGATCCAGCCTCTTGCGCCTTGGTGAGCACCAGGTCGGCCGTGGCGACATAACGACCGTCGGGCGAGACGATCAGACGAGAAACGACTTCGCCAGCCGGCAACTGGCCGCGCATTACCTCGCCGCCCGTTTTCACGTCCCAACCGACCAAGTGCTTGTGGACGATCGCGTAAACCGTGTTGCCGTCAGGAGCGAAGGCGGGCCGTCTCGCGATGCCGGTCAGTGCGATGCACTTGCGTGGCGCCAACGTGTCGGCGTCGAGGATGTCGAGCGTGAACAACTTCTCGTCGGGGTTCGTGGCGGTGCAACGGGCCAGTATGCGTCGATCCGGCGACAATGCCGCACGCTCGGGCGCCGCGAACAAGCACTTCTCGGCTGGACCGGAACCTGGCGAAATGAGACGCGGGCCGTCGTCATGATTGGTGGGGCAATCGAGCCAGCGCATCCAGCCTTCGAGAATCAGACGGCCGCCGTCGGTGTGAAAGGCGAGCGGCGTCGGTGCTTTGATTTCGCTCACCGACGATGGGTGCGGCATGCCGGTTCGTCCGTTGACGAGCTGAACCGCGCCGTAGGGCGAACCAATGGCCAGCATCGATCCGTCCGCGGAAAATCGTCCGTCGACCCCGCCCATCATGTAGATGGTCTGACTCGGTCCATCCGAGCGTGCGGGCCAGAGCTGAGCGCCCTTGTATTTTGAGAACACCGCCACGCGGGCCCCGTCCGGGGCCAACGCGAGGCCGACTGGTGTGAGCGGCGGCTTGATGGTGTGGACGACTTGTCGAGAAGGGATGTCCCAAACGCGAACGCGATTGGCGGTCGCGTTCCAGAGGGCGAGGGTCTTGCCGTCGCCGCTCCAGGCCGAGAGCGACAACTTTCCGTCCGGCTCGACGAGTTCGCCCGAACGTTTGCCGTTTGCGACGTCGAACAGGCTGACGCGGTCGGTCCCACACGGCAGCACGGCCACGCGATCGCCGCTGAATGCAACTTCAATGCGTTCGGCCTTCGGTATGTCCGTATGCCACGTCTCGACCGCGGTCGCCGCGTCGACCAGCCAAACGTCGTTGTCGCGAACGACGGCGACGTGCGCCGCATCAGCATCAAAGACAGCGCTTTTCGCGGGATTCACCGTCATGCGGCGATGCGTTTCCTCGCCGCGATAGGTGTCGTATTCGCGTAGTTGAGTGGCGCTCCCGGCCTGAACGACCGCACGCAGAATTAACCCATCGGCCGACAGACCCAAGGCGAGTGGAACCTCATCGGTCTTGATCGACAGGTGAGCGCGCGGTCGATTTGTGCGCAGATCCCAGACACGCAGCCAGCGATCACCCACTGCGGCCGCCGCGAGGAATCGCCCGTCGCTCGAAAATGCCAGACGATCCGGTGTCCCCGCGTGACGCAGCCAGGGATCGCCGACCCGGCCGATGGCCTCATCCGGCAACGGGAAGTTCTGCCGGTCGCGACGCATACCTTCCGGTTCGGGGATTGCCAGGTCGCGCATCTCGTAGGCAACGCTTGGCGTCACGGTACGCGCCGGGTGGTCATCGTGCTTGAGCGACCACATGAGCCCGCTGAGTCCAACGACGAGGACGCCGCCCATCAGCCCAACGCCCATTGCGGCGCCCGAGAGAGCGTTGCGGACCAGCCGATCGGCCAATGCCGCACGGGCCGCCGCGATGGGCGCTTTCCCGGTGGCCAGTGCGATTGCCTCAGCCCGGGCCGCTGGCGGGACAGCGCCTGCGGCCAGCCCGAGACCGGCCAAGGCGCCCGCGGAGATCCCCCGTTGCATCAGCCGCGTGCGCAGGCGCTCGCGGGCGCGCGTGAGCCGGGATTCGATCGTGCCGACGGCGCAACCGAGCGCTCGCGCGGCATCGGATGCGGTGCGATCCTCAATCTCGCAGAGCACAAATGCAAGGCGGAACGGCTCGGGCAGAGCGTCGATCTCGGCATCGATCGCCCGTTCGAGATCGCTACTTTCAGCCGCCGCGCTTGGCCCCACGCCAGCAGCCGGCACATTTGCGGGAAGGGCGGACATGGGTTCGCGCTGGGTTCGGAGGGCCGCCGTGCAGCGGACGGCGACCCGATGTAGCCAGGCCCCGAGGGACTCCGGCTTCTTGACGGTGCCCGCGTGCCGGGCCAGTGCTAAAAACGTCGTCTGAAAAGCATCTTCCGCGGTGTGAACGTCGCGCAACTGGCGTCGACAGGCCCCCCAAACCAACCCGCCATACCGGCGAACCAGGGCCTCGAAGGCCGCCGACTCGCGAGCATGCACAAACCGTTGCAGCAACTCGACATCGGTTCGATTATCCGAACCGGGCGTGGCGAGCCGGCGAAGCGCATCGATGAGCGGCGGCTGATTCATCGGGCCCTCGGACACATCGCGGTCACCTGTATAGAGGGGGGTTCGACGAAAACCCTCCCGGAATTTTCAAATCCGCGTGCGGCGGGCTGACTTGAGCCGCCGAAACACCCGGCCAAAATGTTCTATAGTTCGGGGACTCCACCCCGGAACCTCTTATGACGTCGGTTGTTGTTGCCGTTTGCACCGCGATCCTGGCGGCACTCCCCATTCCCGATTTCGAGCTTTCCGACGCCTATGGAACGCGGATTCGGTACTCCGATCATTCCCAGAACGCTCCGGTCGTGATCTTTTTTCTCGGCACCGAGTGCCCACTCGCCAACCTGTATGCTCCACGACTCGTGGAACTCGCTCACCGAACGCCTTCGCGTGGAGTCCGCTTCCTCGCCGTCGCCCCGATGCCGCAGGATACGTTGGGCGCCCTTGCCGGCTTCGCACGCACTCGCGGCATATCCTTTCCGATCCTGGTTGATCCAGATGCGGGTGTCGCCGCCGCGTGCCGAGTGACGCGACTGTCCGAGGTCGTTCTCCTCGACCGCGATCGACTCATCCGTTACCACGGGCGTATCGACGACCAGTACGAACCCGGCGGCAAGAATCGCGGCAAACCCAATCGGCACGACCTCGCCGAAGCGATCGACGAGGTGCTCGCCCACAAGCCTGTTTCGGTTCCGTGGACGCCGGCATCCGGCTGTTTGATTCCACAGCCGCGTCCAGTCCAACCACAATCCGAAATCACGTACCATCGGGACGTGGCACCCATCCTACAGGTTCACTGCCAGGTTTGTCACCGCAAAGGCGAAGTGGCGCCGTTTCCCCTGACGACATTCGACGATGCCCGCCATTGGGCGCCGATGATTGGCGAGGTAGTCGCCAATGGCACCATGCCGCCCTGGCATGCCAATCCCGACCACGGACGATTCCGCAACGAACGCCGCCTGACCACGATGCAAAAGCAGACGATCGCCAAGTGGGTCGACGCCGGGTGTCCGGAAGGCGATCGATCGGCTGCGACGGAGGTTCGTACGGAGGGATGGGGGCTCGCCAATCCGGATCGAATCGTTCGGATGTCAACGCCCTTTCGCGTGCCGGCCGAAGGCGTGATCGACTATCAACATGTGATCGTCGATCCGGGCGCCGCGACCGACCTGTGGGTCAGTGCCGCGGAGATTCGGCCCGGCAATCGCCGTGTGCTGCATCATTGCAACGTGTTCTTGCAACCGCCCGATGCGGACGACGCGACAGCGACTTACGAGACCGAAGGCACGCTGGGCTCGCACAGCCTGATTCAATTCACGCCCGGCACCGGCCCGATTCGGCTTCCCGACGGCATGGCCAAGCTCATCCCGGCCGGATGGAAGCTGCACTTCGTTCTTCACTACACGCCGATCGGCGTACCGGTTGACGACCAAACGGAGTTGGCTATGACGCTGATTGAAGCCAAGGATGTGCGCAAAGCGGTGGCAACAAAACTAGTGCGTGATGAAACCTTGCGCATCCCGCCTCATGCGGCCAATCATCGGGTCCAGAACACCTGGCTTGCCGACGAGGATTGTCTGCTGCTTGCAATGTTCCCGCACATGCACGTGCGCGGCAAGTCGTTTCGTTACGTCGCCGAGTATCCGGACGGCACACACGAGATTCTGCTCGACATCCCCGCTTACGACTTCACCTGGCAGCACCGCTACGAACTCGTCGAACCGAAGCGCCTGCCAGCCGGAACTTTGGTTCGCTGCATTGCCATGTACGACAATTCACCCGGCAATCCCAACAACCCGGACCCGACGAAGGAAGTGCGCACCGGACAGCAGAGCTGGGATGAGATGTTCAACGGCTACTTCGAAATCGTGCTCGTCGATCAGCAACTCCAACTTGGCCCTTCCCAACGCGCCGATCATCGGCCGAGCATGATGGCTCTGACCGCTGCCGTCCTGTTTGCAGCACTCGCCTGGCTGAAACTCCGTGCTCGCCGATCGGCTGCGTGACCTTTCAGCAAGGAAAAGCCGCCTTCTGGAAGAAAAAACTGCAATCTTCTTGCATCCGGCGCGCCGTCGGTTTACAACCCTCGAACCGAATTCCCACCGCCGATCGCAGCCTGGAGTGCACCCCCATGTCGCAACCCGACGAACAATCTGTCTACCCACGCTTCCCAAAATTCCAGCTCAAGGGCGGGCCCGAAATCACGTTCAACATGCCGTTCTTTTACGACGCGGTGTCGTTCATGTGGGCCTATTACAAGGTGCCCCTGAACGTGCTCAAGCCATACTTCAAGGGGAGCGACCTGACGCCTGTCACCTTCCTGTCGACCAAACAAGATCCGTGGAGCGGGACCGGGCTCGTCTCGGTCGACTTCCAGCTTTACCAGTCCAATCTGGGCTCGGGGCTCGCGGAGGTGCGCGAGGTCGAGTTCAGCCTGCATTGCTTCCCAACGTCGCGAACGAGCGTCGTGCCCAAGATCGCCTTCGAAGATTACATGCGCGGTCAAGAGCAGACCAAGTGGACCGGCAGCTTCCGTTTGTGGGTCCCGGCCAGCGATGAGACCGCCGTTGCCGCCGGCCGGCTGGCGTTCGGCGAACGCAAATTTCAGACGCAATTTGCATTTCAGGTGCCGGTTCCGTCCGAACGCCACGAGTCGACGGACCCGAGTCCCAATATCTGGCAGTACACGGTCTATGACGACAAGTTCACCGGCACACCGACCCTCCGTGAACCCAACGCGAGCAGTTCCCCGGATGTGATCTACTCGTTCAAAGCCGATCTGACGGGCCTTGGGCAACCAATCCTGACGAACCCGTCGCCATTGACCCTGTACAGCAAACTCGTGCCCGAGTTGACGTGGAAACAGGGCGACCCGGTTCCTCCGATCCCCGCCGTCGACAAGGGCCGGCTCAACGCGTCGCGCTGGAATATCCTGGGGCTCGATCAGACTTGGCTGTACCCGGCTGCCAAAACCGTTTCCCTCGGCGTCGGCAAGAGCCCGCATCCCATGACGTACGACATCGACAACCTGGTCAAGAAGAACGGTACGCTATGCGCACTGCGCTACTACATGTCGCCGCCCGTCGCGATTGAGAACCGCGCCTTCTGGGTCGATCCCGAATAAGTCAACGACGAATCTGAGTTGAACAACTGGCGCGGGTCCGCAGTGTTCATCGCAACAAGGACAAGGTTGGCACATGCTCACCGAGCTTACCTGGTCGGCGCCGAAGGATTTCTTGACGCTGTCGTCCGCCCTCACGGGGTTCACGACCGCCGATCTGCAGGGCACCGGCCTCGTCGACATCTATTACAACCAGACGCTCGACGTGATCGGTTCGCGCATCACGGGCATTCTGTTGCTCAAGTGGTCCGCGATTCGGACGGAAGCAGGCACGTTCGATCCTCTCGATGCCAAGTTCAAACCGCGGATTCAAAAGGACATCTTCGACGATCCGCTCGTCGGTCCAGTGGCCCGCAACGTGTTGCTGATGTGGTACACGGGGAATTGGTATCAGATGCCGGGCGAGTGGCGGCAGAACTATGGAGCGTCGGCCGGCGACCAGCCGCACGTGGTCTCGGCCAAGGCCTACCAGGAAGGATTGATGTGGCGGGCCATTGCGGCACATCCCCCGGCCGCGAAGTCGCCAGGTTTCGGCTCATGGGCCGAGCCGCCCAAATCGCCTTACGAAGTCTGACGCGGCTTGTGGGGCTTCACGAACTATTGGAAAGCGACACAATGGAATTCCCCGCCCGTATCACTGATATCCAGTCGATCGCCGACAAGGTTCACGACGTCGTCGTGATCGGCGCTGGCGTGGCCGGGGCCATCATTGCCAAGACATTGGCGAACGCAGGAAAATCGATCGTGTTGCTTGAGGCCGGCAGGGCCACGAGCATCCTGCCCGAGCGTTACGCGTCCTATGTGGAGAACTTTCACCTCGCAATGGCGAAGGTGCCGAACTCGCCCTATCCGCAAAATCTGAATGCCCCTTCCCCATCGGTGCTAAATCAAGCACGTGTCCGCGACGGGTATCCCGTCACGACCGACTATCACGTCTATCGCGGGCCGATGCCGTTTCTCACTGATTATTTGAAGACGCTCGGCGGAACCACGATGCATTTTCTTGGTACGTGCATGCGCGCCATGCCCAACGATTTGCAAATGAAAGACAAATACAATTGCGGCGTAAATTGGCCGATCAAGTTCGAAGCGCTGCGGCCGTTCTACGAAGAAGCCGAATGTGAAATTGGTGTCTCCGCCGACGTCGATGAACAGCGCAATGAAGTGGAGGAAATCGCGAAGGCGGGCAAGGAAATGTTCGGCGACAAATATCAATACCCGATGATGAAGCTGCCGCCGAGCCATCTCGACAAGTATCTGGCCGCGAATCTGAATGCGAAGAAGTTCGCCATTGATCTCTTCGGCCGAAAATATCCGGTGAAGGTGGTCGGCACGCCGGCGGGCCGCAATTCCATGCCGAACCCGAAATACAAGGATAAGTCCGGGCAGCCCTATCGGCCGATGGGAATGCCGTACGACGCCAACTCCGGCGAACGCTGCGAGGGCAACAGTTCGTGCGTCCCCATTTGCCCCGTAATGGCGAAATACAACGCGCTGCGAACTCTTTACAGTCTTGACGATGGTCGTGGCGAGAATCTGAAGATCATCAGCCAAGCGGTCGCATCGAAAATCACGCTTGCGGCAAATCGTAAGACTGTCAACGGCATCGTATGCAAGATATATCAGGATGAAAATAATTCGACATGCAAGGAATACACGTTCCGCGGCAAATACTACGTCGTGACGGCCCACGCGATTGAGACTGCGAAATTGTTGTTGGCGTCCGACGCCGCCAATCGTAGTGACATGGTCGGACGGAATTTGATGGACCATCCCTACCTATTGACCTGGGGGCTGGCGCCCGCGGGACAACGAACAGGTGTATTTCGCGGACCACAGATTACGTCGGAGGTGCCGCTGCGCGACGGCCATTTCCGCAGTCACTTCGCGGCATTTCGCGCCGACATCCGCAGCGGCGGTTGGGACTTCGCCACCGGTGCGCCATATCTGAATGCGCTCACGCTCATTCGGGGGCAACCACCCAAGTTTGGCGCCGATCTGCGCGAGTCACTTTACAACGAAGTGCAGCGACAGGTTTCGTTCGGCTTTCAAATCGAACAGCTCCCCGATCCAACCAATCGCGTCACGATTGATCAGCAATACATGGACGCAATCGGGAATTATCGCCCCGTCATCAACTACAACATTGACGACTACAGCCGGCAGGCCATGAAAGTGGCGCGCAAGTTGTTCAAAGACATCATGGTGAAGCAACTCGGTGGTGAGGACAATACTGAATACAACAATGCCGGACCAGGGTATTTGGAAGTCGACGGCGAGACCTTTTCCGTTTACGGTTCGGGCCACATCGTTGGCACCCACCGCATGGGCGACAGCGATATCAATTCCGTGACCGACAAAGACCTGCGGACGTGGGACCACGATAATCTATATCTCGTCGGCGGCGGCAGCATGCCGACGTTGGGGACGGCGAACCCAACGCTGACGATTGCGGCCCTCGCCTGTCGTGCGAGTCACACATTGCTCAAGCGTCTGGGCAAATAGAATCAGAGAAGCGCATGGCCAGAACCGCGAAGATGATTGACCCGCGTTTGATAACGCTCCGCAAGCACCTGCAATGGGCGCTCGAGGTGGAGCATTTCACGATCCCGCCCTATTTGTGCACGCTGTATTCCATTGCCGAGGGAACTAATTCAGTCTCGACGGCCGTCATTCAATCCGTGGCGATGGAGGAGATGTTGCATATGGCCCTCGTGGCCAATTTGCTCAATGCAGTTGGGGGCAAGCCCCGGATTATCGAGCCCGTATATCCGGCGCCCTTGCCGCACATCACGCTCGAGAAGCCGAGCGGCGCCGGCAAACCGGGACACGCGGAGGGCCCAATTCCCCTGCAAAAATTCTCGCCGGCGGCGATCGCCGTCTTTATGGCAATCGAGCGGCCTATCGCGCGTAGCAAGTCTTCTGATGGCGAGTTTCACAGCATCGGACAGTTTTATGATGCCGTACGCAAAGAACTAAGAGACCTGCTCAAAGGGAAAGCGAAGCTCACCCCGGCCGAAGTCTTCACGGGCAATTCAGCTCATCAAATCGATCCCGACTATTACTATGGCGGCGCCGGCCGTCTGTTACGAATTGAGAATATCAAAGATGCCGAGTTGGCGATTGAAGAAATTGTCGACCAGGGCGAGGGGTTGCACGGCAAAGTGTTTGAAAAAAGATTCAACCAGGCCGTGGAGTTTCGCGCGGATGTACATGATCAAGCGGAAGACGACGACCGCGGCGTACCTCACGACACAGCGCACTTCGCGCGCAGCACGACCCGGCCCGTGCCGGCACACTATTTCCGCTTCCGTGAAATCTCGGTCGGCCGTTATTATCAAGCGGGCGACAAAGCGGTCTGTGATGCCAGCGGCGAAGAGTGTATGCCGACGGGCCCGCAGTTACCGGTGCAATGGGACGCTGTCTACAACATGCGGCCCAATCCGAAAGCATGTTTCTACAAGCCGGGCACGCCCATTCGGCGGAAGCTCGATGATTTCAATCAATGTTACACGCGCTTCTGTCAACTCTTGCAAAGCTGCTTTGTGGGCAAGCCACAGTTGATGGCGCAGACTCCCGCCGGCATGTTCGAGATTCGCCACCGGGCGATTGAACTTATGCGGATTCCCGACGACCCGGATCAATACGACCCCAAGTATCCGGATTCGAAGGACGCGACCATTGACAACAAGCTGGCAGCCAATCGGACGGTTGGACCGAGTTTCGAGAAGTACGTCGCGGAATAGTCGGTACTGGGCGAGGCCGAGTCAGCACTCCAAGGGATCGATGCTTGCGAATTGTCAATCCATGAATGATCATGATAGTGGTGCCGCCGGCGCGTGCGTCACCTTTGGCGGCCCATTGATCAATTCGATTAGGCCCTGAATCATGAGATAGCAAATCGGCACGAAGAAGACGGCGAGAACCGTCGACCTAAACCTTCTCCACCTCCGCTCCTTCCACGAAGTGAACGTTTAGAAGCAGCCCCTTGACGCGCGCCCGGATTTCGACGGTTTCGACGGCTTCAATGTGCCCGTTGTATTCGTAATAGCCCTGCACCAGGAGCGACTCCGATCGTGCGACCGTCACCTTCGGCGGCGGTGGAGCCGGCGGGGCGCCGGCATTCTTGTGGCTGCCAGCCATGCCGACAACGGCAGCGAACAGGACAATAGCACGCGCGGGCCGCGTTTGGGTGAGAGACATGGATCGGCTCTTCCGTCGCCTGGGTATGCTCTATATGTAGATTGTCTTGTTGGTCCGCATTTCAACTTCCAATCGGCGACGGTGCGACCTCAGTAGTTTGGACGCGATGGAATGCAATGCGATGCGATGCACGGCAGCAGTTCCAAAGGAGGGGGGTGGGGGCCGTTGCCGCCCACCAATTCGAGAATCGGCGCTTGTGGGGAGGGCGGCTTCTAGGGTACACTTACCTCATCACACCTGATGCTTCGCGTATTGCCGACATCGCCCATACACTCCCCGCCGCGACGACAGCGTCGCATCACCCGCCTCGGGCATCGCGCATGATCAGCTCGCCATCCGCGTACCGACCACTCTCACGCCGTGGCTTTCTCACCATCGGCTCGCTCGGCCTCGGCGGGCTGACCTTGCCCGGTCTCTTGCGTGCCGAGTCGCATTCGGGATCCCGCTCGTCGCACAAGTCGGTCATCATGATCTACCTGGTCGGCGGGCCGCCGCACCAGGATATGTTCGATCTAAAGCCCGACGCTCCGAAGGAAATCGCCGGCCCCTGGCGGCCGATTCCCACGAACCTGACCGGCACTCAGATCTGTGAAGCCCTGCCGCGGCTCGCCGGGTTGATGGACAAGATGGTCGTCGTCCGCTCGCTGGTCGGCAACCAGGATGGGCACGACGCCATCCAGGTCTTCAACGGCCATCATCCACGTAAGCCGACACCGGCGGGCGGCTGGCCGCAGTTCGGCTCGACGATCGCGAAGCTGCAAGGCGCTGTCGACCGGGCCGTGCCGCCGTTCGTGAGCGTCTGTTACACCTGCACGCACGGGCCGTACAACGAGCCTGGCCCTGGTTATCTCGGCGCCGGTGCTGTGCCGTTCAAAGCAATGGGCGCGTCACGCGACGACATGTCGCTGCGCGGCATCACCGTCGATCGCCTTGGCGACCGCAAGACGTTGCTACGCAATTTCGACGACATGCGCCGCCATATCGACGCTTCCGAACGCGGCATTGACCCGCTCACGGATCAGGCGCTCGACATGCTGACGTCGACGAAACTCGCCGACGCGCTCGATTTGTCGAAAGAGGATGTGCGAACGGTCGATCGCTATGGGACGGGCAATCCCAAGATCTTCATGGACAGCAATGGCGCGCCGCGGGTGCCGCAGAGTCTGCTGATGGCGCGCCGACTGATCGAAGCCGGTGCCCGCGTGGTCACTGTCAACTACAGCAAGTGGGACTGGCACGGCGGCACGAATGTCGAAGGCCGAGCCAACAACTCGATTTTTCTCCGCGAACAGGAAGACTTCCCCGTGTTCGATCGCTGTCTGAGTGCGTTGATCGAGGATCTGCATCAGCGCGGCCTGGACAAGGACTGCACGGTGATCGTCATGGGCGAGTTCGGGCGCACGCCGAAGATCAGCGCCCAGATCGGCCGCGACCATTGGCCGAACGTAAACTTCGCCTTGATGGCCGGCGGCGGCATGAAATGCGGCCAGGTGATCGGTGCAACGGATCGTATCGCCGGTGAAGCCGTCTCGCGGCCAGTTAGCTTCGGCGAATTGTTCGCGACACTCTATCACAACATGGGCATCGATGGCGGGCGAACGACGATTCCGGACCTTAGTGGCCGGCCGCAATATCTGGTCGAGGAGCAAATGGCGCCGCTGCCCGAGGTGCTGTAGTCCGATAAGGGCGGAGACCTCAGGGCGAGCTTTGCCCGCTTCCCAAGTCCCCGAGATCTACTGAATTTGTGATGGACGCCTCCGGCGTCCATCATTACCCCATCACGATGTTGCCCCTTTTCCAGCTTGCAATATCAGCGAGAAATACTCAGCTACACCACATTCGCCTCGAAATCCTGCACTCCCTGCGTGATCGAGCCGCCGGCGACGTATTTGAATGCCGGGTTCTTGATCGACAGCTTCTTGATCGCGTTGTGAGCCAGGAAGCCGAACTTGGTTCCGCCGTTGTCCTTCTTCACGCTCGCCAATTGCACGTTCAAGAAGTTCGTCGCAATCACGTAACTCTTGTCGAAGGCGTCCGTCTTGCCCGTGACAGTGAAGGAACCGACGAGGCTCGGCAGATTGAACGTGCCGCTGCCGTTGTCCGGGCCGAAGTAGCCGGCGAAGAGATGGCTGTTCACGAACGATCCGACCGACACACTGCCGACGTCGCCAACGGTGCCCGTGGTGCCGACGCGGATCGTGCTCCCCGTCACGGCACCGGCCACCTTGAGCGACTTCAATGCCGGTTTTCCGGCTGTCACTCCGGTGCCAGTAATCGTCAGGTTCGACTTGAAGTCGCCGGGAATCGCGAAGGCGGTTGGCGTCTGGCGCTTGCCCTTGACCAAGATCGCTCCGACGCTGGGCGCGGTGATCGAACCGACTCCGATGCTCGTCGCGGTCAAGCTGCCCAGCGGTGCGTCCAGAATCTTGATGTCGGTGCCGTCGCCGATGACGCCGGCCGTGATTCGTGTCGCAGACTTGGCCGTGGGTGCGATCCCCGCAACGGTGATGTCCGCGCCGTTGGAAATCGCGCCAATGGCAAGCGAGCCGAGGGAAGTCGAGAGGTTGATTCCCGCTCCCACCAGATCGCCCTTGGCGGCGGAGATCGTCTTCACGCCAGTTCCATCGATTTCGCCGATCGCGACTCGACCATCCGTCCCACCGCCCTTGGCCTTCTTGACCACGACATTGACGACCGATTTGCTGGAGTCCGTGCCGGCCGTGTCGATCTCCATGATTGGCCCGATGCCATCCGACAGGTAGTAGGTAATCGTTCCAAATCCGCCGAGCAATTTGACCGTGACAAGATCGCCATCCGCATCGGTGAACGTCGTGCCGGCCGACAGGCCGTGATGCTTGGCGATCGTGATCGTGGCCGTCGCTTGTGGTCCAACGTCCGCATTACCGGTCGCGCCACTCAACGTGATCTGGAACGATTTGGTCCCATCACTTTTGGCGTCATTGATAATGGGTATGGCAAAAGTCTGATCGTCGGTGACGCCGTCCGCCCACGAAAGGTCGCCGGACGTGGCGGTGTAGTCAACCGGATCCTTGGCGGCGCCATCACTCGTGGCGTAATGAACGCTCACGGGGCCGTGGTCGTCAAATTGCCGATGAACCGTGATGAAGACGTTGCCGTCGAACACCGTGATCGGATAGTTGGCCGCGTCCAGGCTCAGGCCCGCCGGCTCAATGATGTTCACGGTTGCCGTGACTTGTGATCCGAGGGCGGCGGGCGGATTGCTGCCGGTCAATGTCACCTTGAACGACGAGCCGCTCCCCCAAACATGGTTGTCGAGAATGGGAACGGAGATAAACTTGTCGGCCGTGTCGCCGTCGGCCCAGTTCAACGTGCCGGAGGTGAAGGCATAGTTGGTCCCGGCGACAGCCGTGTCGTCGCTGGTCGTATAGTCGACGGAGACCGCGCCGCTCGACGAGCCGGTCCGCTGGACCGGGATTTGCAGGGTCGGTTCACCTTTCTCAAAGACCTGATAGGTCGATGCCGAGAACTGAATCGACGAAATGGCGTGAATATCCAGGTCGTCCAAGTAGTAGCCGGCCGGGTTCTCGAGCAACAGCCCCACGGTGTCGAGGTTCGGTGGATCGCCACGAAAATTCAGCGGATCGGGTGCGTTGAATGGGACGTCGTTGATGAAGAAGTCGTACGTTTCCGTCGCCATGTCGATGAGCAGGCTGACCTTTGTCCAGGTGTTCGTTGGCACGCCGATGCCCGTGTCCTCGTAGTTGGCGCCGTCGATTACAAAGAAGTCGCCGTTCGGAACGGCGTTCCATTGTGCAGCGGTGGCTTCCGCGGTCGTGGCTCCGGGGCCCTGGATGTATTCCTGAACGCCGCCGCTCGGCGGGATGTAGATCATTTGCGACACGGACAGAACACCGCTCGCCACTGCCGGGGCCCAATGTCGGCCGATGCCGTTGGTATTGTTCGCCGCGTGGAGAGCACCGTCGCCCTCGTAAGTGATCGCCGATTGGACGACAGCCGTACCAACAAATCCAGTTCCCAATTGCCAGGTATTGGACCACTCCGGTTCACCCGTGCCGGCACCCACCAGGGGCGCATTGAGTTGATAGGGGCTATCTAAAGTGGCGTCTGAGTTGACACCCGAGGCGTCATTGAAGCCCGCGATCGCTGGGGCAATGCGATCTTCGAGGGCGAGGCAATGCAGTCGTCGCCGAAGTGAATTCGCGCGCCGCGGAACTGGTAGGGGAGAATGACCCATCGTGAGTAATCCAAGTTCAATGAGGATCGAGTCGACATCTTGGCGAGTGAAAAGGAATTGTCGCGTAAGTGATTGCCGCACGCAAGAAGATTTAGACAAATGACGCTGGGCAGCGAATGCGTTTCCCATTTGGGGACTTGCAATGAAACGCAATCTTTGGGGGGGCGTGTGGCAAATGCGTGGCGATCTTGGCGACCTTCCTCAATTTCCCGCGGAAAACGCACTTTTCAATGGAGGAAGGTCGTCAACTGCCGGGGCTCACGAACCTCGTCAAAATCGGATCGCTTGACCCGTGCTGGTTGAAACGTAATTGTTCTCCATGTCTTGCCGCTCGCTGTCGTTCGTTGTGCTCGTCGTGATTGTCGGTTGCTCATCGTCCGTCACGCCGCCCACTACAGACGCCAAGCCCACTGCCGAACATGCGGGCATGCACAATTTGCATCGGGTGAGCGACGGCCTCTGGAGCGGTGGTGTTCCGGAAGGCGACGTCGGCTTCCAGACCTTGCGCGACCTGGGTGTGAAAACCATCGTCTCCGTGGATGGTGCCACGCCGGACGTGGAACGGGCGCGGCGGTTCGGATTGCGCTATGTGCATATTCCCGTTGGCTACGGCGGCATCACACGCGAGCAAGAGTTGCAGCTTGCCCGCGCGGCCGAATTGCCGGGGCCGATCTTCGTGCATTGCCATCACGGTCAGCACCGCGGCCCAACCGCGGCCGCTTTGATGAACCGCTGCCGCACGGCGGAATGGACGTCGGACGACGCCCTGACGTTCCTGAAGGTTGCCGGCACCGACCCCAAGTACGAGGGGCTATTCGCGGCCGTTCGCAACTTTCGAAAGCCGACCGCGGAGGAACTGCGGAAGGCGCCGCCGACGCTGCCCGAAGTCGCCGACGTGGGTGGCCTGACGGCCCGCATGGTCGACATTGATGATGCGTGGAGCACGTTGAAGAAGTCGAAAGGCGACGGTTGGAAAGGCGCTGCGATGCATCCGGCCGTGCTTCTTCGAGAAGGGTTTCGCGAGGCCGCCCGGTTGCCGGATGGCGCACAACGGCCCGAACGGTTCCGCAAATTGCTCGCCGATTCCGAGGGTGCCGCGCAGGAATTGGAAACGGCTCTGCGGACCGGCGATTTGAACGCGGCTGACAAGGCATACGAGCGATCGGCGACGACGTGTACGAGCTGTCATCGCGAGTTTCGCGACCGACGCTAACGTCAGTCGATGATCCCATCCGCTTGCAACATTTCAATGCTGCGTGCCACGGCCTGCACGGTTCGCTCGATATCCTCGGCGGAATGAGCGGCCATGAGCCAGCCGCCCAGGCCGGGGATGTCGACGCCATTGAGCAACATCGCCTGCCGAAAGGCAGAGCGCAGAGCCGGATTTTTCGGTGGGCCGTCAAGGCGATCGAGGTCGCCGTCGTAGGGGATCAGGCCATCGTCATCGCCGCTCGCTTCGGTTGGACGCGGGCCGTGGTAATTGGGCAAGAGCCGGAACATCGCGAAATCGATGTAGGCCAGCCACGGCCACGAGCACTCGGTGAACAACGCGTTGAGTTGATTGCGCAGGACTCGGCCGGCCTCGTTGGCTTTGCGGCCAGGTTCGCCGGTTGCGACCAGCTTGAGCGCTGCGACCCCGGCGGCCGCCGAGAGGGGGTTGCCGTTGTAAGTGCCCGGATGCCGCATCTTCGGCTTGCCGGGCCGGAACTCGATCGCGGCGAGCACCTCGGCCCGGCCGGCCAGCGCGCCGCCCGGTAACCCGCCGGCGAGGATCTTGGCAAGCGTTGTCAAATCCGGCCGAATGCCATAGCGCTCTTGAGCGCCGCCGGGCGACACGCGAAAGCCGGTGATGACTTCGTCGAAGATCAGCAATTGACCGTGCGCCTGCGTGAGTTCACGTAGCGCTTTCAAGAATGTCCCGCGGATCGGCACGGCGCCCCAATGACCGCCGGTGGGTTCGAGGATAACGGCGCCGATCGACGCGTCCGTTTTCAATTTCTGCTCGAGCGCGTCGATGTCATTGGGCCGAACAACCACGGTGTTCGCCGCCACGGCATCGCTGACGCCGGGAACTGCAAGCGTGTCGTACGGCGGATCGGAGCCAATCGACACGGCGTCGTGCCAGCCGTGGAAGTGGCCGGCGAACTTGAGAAACCTCGGACGCCCGGTAAAGATGCGCGCCAGCCGCAGCGCCATCAATGTGGCTTCGGTTCCCGAACCCGTGAAGCGGACGCGCTCCGCGGAAGGCAGCAGTCGCTTGACCCACTGCCCCCATTCCACTTCGAGATCGTGACAGCCGCCCGCGTGCGTCGACTTCTCCATCTGATTTTGCACGGCCAGCACGACGGCTGGATGCGAATGGCCGAGCAACATCGATCCGTGGCCGGACCAGAAGTCGACGAGTTCGTGACCGTCGACGTCCCACTTGTGCGCGCCTTTTTGCCGATCCACATAGACGGGAAACGGTTCGAGATAACGGAGGTCATGCGTGACGCCGCCGGGAAAAACCTGGCACGCCTGTTCATAGCGTTGGCGGGAGCCGGGGAACTCGGCACGATAACGATCAGCGATGGACATGGGATGGTCACTTGGAACAACGAAGGCGGACGGCACGATCGCCTCAGGAAGAATATAGATCGAGTTTATTCAGACGGCCCAACTCTGATTGGCCGCGCCACGGCGGACACGATCGCCCAGGCGCCTAAGACTAGAACCATCTGAATCAGGGCGAGCGCCGCAGTGGTCGCGGTCGCGGCGTAGTGCATCTGCGCGAAGAGTTCCTGCGCAAAGGTCTGGCGTCCCGGCACCTGAACGATCTTGCTCGCTGCCAGTTCGCTGAGCGCGAGCGCCATCACGGCGAGCGCGGCCACGAGGAACGACGGCCGGGTGGCCGGCCAAATGACACGGCGAAACTCGCCCCATGCCGTCGCCCCATCGAGCCGGGCCGCTTCGCGGAGGTCGCGCGGCACGGCATGCACTGCCGGCCAAACGATGGCGACCGCGTACGGAAATAGTCTTGTCACGTGGGCCCACATGACCGGCAACGGCGTCGATTGCTCGTAGAAAAGCGCGCGGAACGGCCGCGCGGTTGTCCATGCGAGCAAGAGATCTTCGCAGTCCATCGCACGATCGATTGCGCTCTTCAATCCAAACCCGAGCACGGGACCGGGCGTCGCCCACAAGGCGATGGCTAGTGCAAAGAGCAATCCTCGGATGATCCGCGAGTCCAGCGCCATCCAGGAAGCGACCAGCGCCAGTCCCGCCGCAATCGCCCCAGCGGTCGCGGCCGCCAGAATGCTATCGAGCAACATCGGCACGTGTAGAGTCGCCGCTCGACGACACTCGACACTGAAGCGATGCGCTGACCAGTCTGCGCCGCTACCTGCCTGGCGAATCAGACTGCCCAAAGGCACGGCGGCATAGATTGCGACAACGATAACCACGACTGCGAAGAGGGGCCAGCGGGCGTGACCAAGATCGACGACTAACGTCGGCCGGGCCGAGGTCGTCAGGGTGAGCGGGCGCGACCAACGACGCACCAGAAAGGCAACGCCGACGATCGTCAGCACCGTGGCCGGCAAGCCAACGGCGACCGCGCGGCCGAGCGCTTCCGGCGAATCGGTGACGAACTCGGTGTAAACCTCTTCGGCAAACGTCCGCACCATCCCCAGATCGGTGACCGTGATCTCGCCCGCGGCTTGCAGGGCAACCCAGACTGCTGCGAGACCGATCGCCGGGGCCGCTCGCTTCATGCTGACGCGCCACAGCACGACGCCGTCCGCCGCGACAGTCCGGGCATCCTCCTCAAGATCGGGTTCGACGCGGCTCAGCCCGAGGCCCGTCAACCAGACCACCCACGGGAGCGCTGCCATCGCATGAACGAAAGCTGCCGGCAACAGGCCCATCGTCCACGGCCGCCAGCCGCCGCCGACCGATTGCCACGCGAGCGCGAACAACGGCAACGGAATGAACAGTCCGATGGAAAGCACAACGCGCAGCAATCGCCGGCCCGGCAAATTGGTTCGATAAAGAGCCGCCGCGAGCGCGACGCCAACCGGCAGCGCCATGGCGATTGTGCAGAGGCAGAGTTCGATCGTCGTCGCCGCAAGGCCGGCGATGCGCTCGCGCTCGCTCCACGGCGCCAGCGACTTGTTCGCAAAGAGCGTCGTCAGCGGCAAGACGAGCGGTACGCCGAGAACGGCAACCAAGCAAACGGCGATGATGATACGGCGGATCACGAAGTTGGCATACGAAAATGGAGCGGCCCAAGGCATTTGCCTTGGGCCGCTCCATTCATCCGATGTGATTATTATTTTTTCGGATCGGCTTCCTTCTTGGGATCAGCTTCCTTCTTGGGATCGGCTTCCTTCTTCGGATCAGCTTCTTTCTTCGGATCAGCCTCTTTCTTGGGAGCAGCTTCCTTCTTCGGATCGACTTCCTTCTTCGGGTCAGCTTCCTTCTTTGGCGGAATGTCGAACTTCGGTTCCTTGGCCGGCGGCATGTCGACCTTGGGTTCATCCGGAGCGGCCTTCTTCGGTTCGGCGACCGGTTTCAAGAGGTATTCCGGCACCACGCGTTGACGGTCGCGGAGGCAAATCAACAAGCCGCTGTTGGCCGCGAGATAGAGGCGGTCATTGGCGTAGTTCGTCACCGGCAACGTGAACGCCGAGATGTCAAATGTCGACAGCGTCGACCCACGCACGGCATCGATCACAAGCAACCGGCCGCGACGATCGAGGCCGTACACATAGGTCTTGCTGACACTCAGGAGCTGAATGACTTCCTCATTCGGTTGGGAGCGGACGCGGCCGTCCGGAAGGTGCTGGGTCCACATGGGCTCGAGCGTCCCATGTTTCAAGCGAATCAGCCCCCAGCGCTCACCCACGACATAGATCGAGTCGTCGGTCAATACCGGCTTCTGAAAGATCGGTCCGCCCGACGTGAACTTGCCACGCGGCAGAGTGTTCTCCGCCAGCGACGTCTCACGCAGTTCACGCACGGAAAGGTTGATGAAATTCGAGTCGGCCGTCGCCATATACAAATTGTCGCCGCGCGCCGTGAGCGGCGCGGACACATCGGCCTCGGCAAGGTAATCGGTCTCGATTGAATTCGTCTTGGTCGACTCACGTTTGGCCGTAAACACAATTCGGCCGGTCGACGCATGGATGCGTTCGCTATCCGGAACTTGCGGATCAAAGGTCAGCACGGGCGGATAATCGAGTTTGCCGCCGGCGAGCAACTCCCACAGAAAGCGAATTCGCGTGATGGATTCCTTGTTGTTAAGCTCATACACTTCGCGCAAGTGCGGCAACATCCCGACCGATGGCGATCTGGATTCGTCCACTTCGCGATAGGGCGGGCGCAGCGTCTTGAGCATGCCTACCGAAACGCTGCTGTCGATCGAGTCGGTCCCCCGATGATACGGCGGACGAAGAATCTCCAGCCGTGCAATCGATGGCGATCGATTGTGCGTCGACGATAGTTCATCCGTCGGTTCGGGAATCATCGATTGCCTGTGGACCGGATCAGGCGCTTCGAACGGCTTCGGCGGACGATAGCCGGGGACCTTGGACACGTGCGAATAGGCCACGATCCGCCGATTGTCGAGCGAGACGTACACGGCGAAACTGTCGGCCACCGGCTCCGCGCCCGCGGTCGAGATCATATCCTCGGTGTATTTCACCTTGCCGTTGGAACGATCGAGGATGATCAGCCGCTGACCCTGAGCGACATAAACTTCAGTCGGCCCAACGCCAACGGGACGAATCACGCCCGGCTTCTGATCGGGACGGTAAATCCAAAGCACGTCGCCCGGCCTTCGGTAGGTCTTGGCATTGGCATCCGCCTGAATCGCGATCAGGCGCCCGGATTGCAACTGAACGAAGACCTGATCGGCAAAGGGCTGAACCGTGACGACGGCGTCGGCACGATTCTCGACGGGCAGGTAGAGCCGCCAATGCGCTACCAGATTGAGCCGAGCCAGGTCGTCAGCCGCCGGCTCCAGAGCCCGCGTGACGACGTTGGGCGACGTTTGAGCGCCGACGGCGGCAGCCAACAACGTGGCGGATAGACAGGCAAGACGAGACGTCATGATGCGCTTCCCTCCCGGCTGGCGGGTACGGGAATGGGGGACGGGTAATGGAATCAGTCTACCACGACGACCCGCTTGGCAACAGTCAGTCCCCTGGAACGGGGCTCAACACCGCTGCCGCGCGGTCCGATTGTAGGGGTCAAATGGAGGCCGACCGGCGGTGACTAACTCCGTGCGTCAATTTGATTGATGCCCGAGCCTGGAACGCGAGGCGATTGGCGATACCGTGGGTCATACAGATCTGAGATAGATCGGCGACAAGGAGTTTTCGATTGGCGATTGATGAGAGGTAGGCCGGCTCAACCTTCGCGATCGCTTGCTTGTGGTCCGGCTTCCAACAAGAGCCGCCGGTGTGCGATGCGCTCTGCGCGATTGATGCCGAGGACGGCGATCGTTGCCCGACCGATGGCCGTCCGTCCTTCTAGAATTGGGCCGTTCCAAACGAAATGTTCCGTCCAGTTGTCGAGGCGCGGATTGAATAGAGGTACGAGTTGATCAGTCTCGGGATCAAATCCCGCGGCACATGGGCCCTTGGCGGCGTTGCAGTAGGCGCATGTGAGACAGGTGTTTTGCAAGTTCGTCGGGCCGCGATGCTTCTTGGCGCGGATATGGTCGACTTCATGTGGAAGGTTCGTGTGCACTTGGGCGAGTTGGCAATACTCGCAGCGCCCGTGTGCCCGCTTCCAAATGAGTTGGCGACGCGTGGCCACGATTCACTTGGTCCGTGGGCGTTTCGCCAGAGATAACCTGGCCTTGGCGTGCAGCAGGTCTAAGAATTGTCCGACACGAAGATATTTCTCAAGCGATATGCGCTCGTCGGCATCGATCGTGCCCGCGTTGTTTTTCTGCAAGAGCTTGCGGACGTGGTTCACATCTCGCGTGGGCAACTTGAATTCAAGCAACGATTCGGCGGCCGTGGTAAAAAGGCTGGCGCCGTTCGACGACACAATACTGTCGAGGATGTCAAGTTCGGTGATCGGCGTCGTGCGTACCATGCGCGTATCCTAACGCAATGATCGGGCATTTGCCAGCAACATCAAGACGCGCCAGCGAGGTTTACGCCCAAGTCACGCTGGCGCGACCGATCACGGCAACAACACCGTCCCGCGTGATCCCGGCCTCGACATCTTCTTGCGTGCCGATCGAATCACATCCCGCATCTGCGTCACAAGCCGATCCATGTTCTCTTCCGAAAAGATCTCCATGTGCCCGACGGGCACTTCAACAACTTGAACCGGTTGCGTCGTCCAGCGGGCCCAACCCTTGAGCGGATCGTTGAGCCGGGTGGCTGCCCATTTCTCGTGTTCGCCGGAACGCACCAACACCACCTGGCCGTTGAACTGACCACTCGGCCAGTAGCGGAGCCGGGCCCGTTCAAGAGCTGCCCAGACCATCTTCAAGGTCTGATCGCTCAGGCCGCCGACGAGGGCCTGAACGGGCAGATCAAGGTGACCAAGTCCCATCGCCGCCAACACTCGGTGGCGCAGGTTCTTGAACCGCTCGGCCGCGTACCTCCATTTGTGCTCGCCGGGCCGGGTCAGGAAGTTCTTGAAGTGAATGCCCATCCGGATCGGCCACGGCAGTCGTCGTGGGTATCCGGGTGCGTGGGTGTCGAAGAGGACGACGCGCGCGACGTCGATGCCGCGCTTCTGCATGAGTAGTGCGATCTCGAACGCCATCAGGCCGCCGACGGAATAGCCGCTCAACACAAACGGGCCTCTCGGGCGCGCCTTTAGAATTTCCTCAATGTAGCGCTCGGCGATCGGCTCGACGCGATCGAGCGGCGGTTCCGATCCATCCACGCCAATGGCCTTCATTCCATAGGCCGGGAATTCGTTGCCGAGCAGCCGGGCGAACTTGTGGAACGTGAACACGTGCCCGCCGGCCCCGGCGATCAGGAATAGCGGCGGCTGATTGCCCTCGACATTCAACGGCACCAGCGAACCCTTGCCGACTTCCAGCTTGCGCTGGATCATCGACGCCAACTCACGAATGGTAGGCGCCGTGAAGAGCGTTTCGAGTGGGATCTTGTGGCCGAGTCGCGACTCGATGCGTGCGATGAGCTGCGCTGCCAGGAGTGAATGCCCACCGAGATCTTCGAAACGCGTCGTCATACTTACCGGCCGCGTGTTGAGCACCTCTTCCCAGAGCGATTGCAAGGCTCGCTCGGCATCATTCGCCGGCGGCACATAGGCAGTTGCCGCAGCGGCGGCGGCGGGGGCATCCGGCACCGGCAAGGCTGCGCGATCGACCTTGCCGTTCGGCGTCAACGGCAGCACGTCCAGGTAGACGAACGCGGCCGGCACCATGTAATCGGGCAGACCCGCTCGCAGATGTTTGGCCAGATCGCTCGTTTCGACCGGCGACTTACGAACGACATACGCCGCGAGGCTCACGTTGCCACTGTCGTCGCGGAATGGCTTCACGACCGAATCACGCACGGCTGGGTGCTGGCCGAGTGCGGTTTCGATCTCGCCCATTTCTACGCGGAAGCCGCGGACCTTGACCTGATGGTCGATGCGGCCCAGGAACTCAAGGTTGCCGTCCGGCATGTAGCGAGCGAGGTCGCCGGTCTTGTAGAGACGTTCGCCAGGCGCGAACGGGTCCGCGATGAACCGTTCGGCCGTCAACTCCGGACGGTTCAGATAACCTTCAGCGAGGCACAACCCACCGATGTGCAGTTCACCAGGCACGCCGACCGGAGTCGGCTGCAGATTCTTGTCGAGCACGTGATAGCGGGCATTGCGGATCGGTTTGCCATACGGAATGCTCGGCCACGCCGGATCGACCTTGTCCACGGGGAACCAGTTCGACCAGATGGCCGCTTCCGTCGCGCCGCCGAGGGCCATGACCTTGGCATTCGGAAACGCCGACCGCACCTGATCGGGCAGCGTCACCGGGATCCAGTCGCCGCTAAGCATCACGAGTTTCAAATCGTGCGATGGCGTCCCGCGGCTGAAGAACGGCACAAGCTGTTGCAGCGCCGCAGGGGCCGAGTCCCACATGGTGATGTGGTCGGTCCGCAAGATGTCCGCGAGGCGGGCGGGGTCTTTCAACTCTTGCTCGTCCGTCATGCGCAGGCAGCCGCCGGCGCCGAGCACGCCGAAGATGTCATAGACGGACAGGTCGAACGACAGCGAGGTGACAAACAGCAGCCGATCCTTGGACGTGACGCCGAACGTGCGGTTGACCCAATCGATCGTGTTCAAGGCGGCGCGATGCCGAACGACGACGCCCTTCGGCTTGCCCGTCGAGCCCGACGTGTAGATCACATAGGCGATCGAGTCGGCCGTGTGCGTCTTTTCCAGGTCGCTCGTGGATTGTTTGCTTAGCTCGGCTTCGATCTCGTTGATGTTCACAAGCCGATCGCCGACGTCCGGCAAACGGTCGAGCAACGCCGATTGCGTCAGCAAGACGGCAGCGTTGGTGTCCTCGAGCATGAAGGCGAGACGATCCCTCGGGTAGCTCGAATCGAGGGGGACGTAGGCCGCCCCGATCTTCGTGACCGCAAGCACGGCCGCGATCATGTCGGCCGAGCGCTTCAAGCAAACGCCGACCAGGTCGCCGGACTTGACGCCGCGACCCTTCAGGAAGTGGGCGAGCCGATTCGAACGCTCCTGGAGCTGGCGATAGGAGATCGCCTTGCCATTGCAGATTAACGCGGGAGCGTTCGGCAGATCGGCCGCACGGCGCGCGAAGCCGTCGGGCAGACAATCCGCTTTGGGATAGTCGGCAACGGTCTGATTCCATTCCGCTACGATGCGCTGGCGCTCCGCCGGCGTCAAAAGCGGGAGCTTGCTGATCGGGGTCGTCGGGTTTGCGGCAGCCGCTTCGAGGACCGTCAAGAAGTGCCCCACTAGCTGCCGAATATGGGACTCTTCGAAGAGGTCTGTATTGTACTCGATCCAGCCCCATAGCCCACCGAAGGGGCCGTCTTCGAGCACGAGCCGGAGGTCGAACATCGACGTCCCGTTGTGAACGGGGAGCGTCGAAACCTTCATCCGCGCGAAGCGCTCCGGAATGATGTTGACGTTCTGGTAGTAGAAGGCCGCCTGGAAGAACGCCTGCCGGCTCGTGTCGCGGCCGGGTCGCAACTCCTCGATCAGCGATTCGAGCGAAACATCTTGATGAGCGAAGGCCCCGAGGCGCGTCTGGCGGACGCGTTCGAGCAGTTCGCGGAACGTCGGGTCGCCGGAGATGTCAGTTCGCAACACGACCGTGTTGACGAACAGGCCGACGAGCGGCTCAGTCTCGCCACGATTGCGGTTCGCGACCGGCGTTCCCAGGAGCAGGTTATCGGCCCCGGTGTAGCGGCCGAGCACGGTCTGGAAAGCCGCGAGGCCGACCATGAAGCGCGTGACCGATTCCTGGCGGCTCAGCTTGTCGACCGCGCCCACGAGCTTCTTCGGCACGTCGAACTTAAACATCGCCCCCTTGAACGTCTGCCAGACTGGCCGCGGCCGGGCGAAGGGCAAGTCGAGCGTCGGCACCGGCGGCGCTAGCGTCTTTTTCCAGTATTCAAGCTGATCGCGGAAGGCCTGCGTCTTGCGCGTGCCGACTTCCCAGGTCGCGTAGTCGCCGTACTGAATCGGCAGCGGTCGAATCCGCGGTGCGGCGCCGGCCTTGGCCGCTTCGTAGTACGCTTCCATGTCCTTGAAGAACACGCCCCACGACCACCCGTCGGTGATCGTGTGGTGCATGTTGATCCAGAGCAAATACTCGTCGGAGCCCGTGCGATAGAGCTTCACGCGATAAAGGCGTTCGGCCGTCAGCGGGATGCGGGCCGACAGACACGCGGTCGATTCGGTCGTCGCGATCGTCCGCCGCTCGCTTTCCGGCTTGTCGCGCAGATCGACGAATGGCAGCTCGAACGGCTTCGATGCCGCGATCACTTGGACGGGTAGCCCGTGTTCCGTTTCGAAGTGGACGCGCATCGCCTCATGTCGTTCCTCGACGCGCTCGAAGGCGGCACGCAGGGGTTCGAGTTCTAGCTGCCCCTGGATGCGGATCAGGAAGCCGACGTTGTAGACTTCCGGGTTCGGCAGGATGTGGTCGAGAATCCAGAGCCGCCGTTGCGCGGCCGTGGCCGGGAAGCGCACACGGAGACCGTCAATCGGCACCAGCTGCGCACCGCTCGCTTGCGTGCCGAGCACGGCCTGTTCGACGACCTGGCAGAGGCCGCGCACCGTTCGGGCCGTGAACAGCTCGACCTCGGTGACCTTGTAATTGAAGCGGCGCGTGATCCGCGTCAGGATTTGCACCGCGGACAACGAGTCGCCGCCGAGTTCGAAGAAGTCGTCCTCTGGCCGCACCACATCCAATTCGAGCACGTCCGCCCAAATGGCGGCTACTTCGGCTTCGATTGGCGTCGGCGGACGGTCGGGGAAGGTTGGGGAATTCTCAGGATGCGCTGCCATGAAGTTCGCCTCTCCCGCGGTCGGGACGAGTCAGGGGGGACCCTAGCCAGCCTCGAACCGGCGTGGAGCGCGGCGATCCGACGGCAGGGCGTTCGGCCACATGGGTGCCGCGCGAGCGCGGCATGAGGGTGGGGACTTCCGGACATGGCGACATGCCGAAAGCGCGTAATCCGAACGACCCAACCTTAGCTCAGATTCGGTACGAGTTAGCGAATCCGCAAGAATTGAGCCAACGGTAGAAATTGCCTGCTGATTATCATTGACTGGATTCAGATCGGACATGAATCGGTGGAGTCCGGGACCAAGTACTACCACTTTTTTGGCGGGTTCCTGTACCAGTTTTCCAGAGCACCTTATTGACGCAAACCCTTTACCAGGAGATAAATAAAGCCGAGACGCATTCAAAGAGCGCCAACCCCATGCACCGCTGGCGCTCTTCGTGGCGCTCTTTGATTGGCGCCCTTTGAATTTGGAATTGCTCCCGTTCAAATTCGCATGACAACTGTGACACGACGGTTACAATGACCCCCTATCCTCTCTCGTGGGACGGTAAGTCGGCGCGTCCGGACTGTTCCTCTCACGCTCGTTCGCGAGGCATCCCATCATGAAACGCATTTGGTTTACGCTGCCGGTCTTGATGGCCCTGGCAGTCGGCTTCGTTGTCTTCGCGCAACGCGGCGATCCCGTCGTACCCGAACAACAGAAGCAGCCCGACAAGGTCGCGGCGCTCAAGCCGGCCGTCAGCCTGCCGATTTCGCAGGTGATCCTGTTCAACTCCGGCGTCGGCCACTTCACGCGCAGCGGCGAAGTCGAAGGCGAAGCCCGCGTCGACCTGACGTTCCCCGAGCAGGACATCAATGACCTGATCAAGTCGATGACGTTGCGTGACCTGTCGCCGAACGGCCGAGTCGCCGCTGTGACGTACGACAGCCACGATCCGATCGACCGCACGCTGGCCTCGTTCGCGATCAACCTGAATAACAGCCCGTCGCTGGCGCAGATTTTGACGCAAGCCCGCGGCGAACAGGTCGAGGTGACGCTCATCAACAACGCGAGCCAGCCAGGCAATTTGACTGGCAAGATCATCGGCATCGAAGCCCAGGCCGTGCCGAGCAAAGAGGGGCCGGTTACCGTTAGCGTGTTGAACATGTGGTGCGCCGAGGGCGTGCGGGCCGTAAAACTATCCGAGGTTCAACGCCTCCGCTTCGCGAATCCGATCATCGAGAACGAAGTGCGTCGCGCTCTTGAAACGCTCGCCCTTTCGCACGATTCACAGAAGAAGGCCGTCAGCCTGCATTTCGCCGGTGAAGGCAAGCGCAAGGTCGAAGTCGGGTATGTCATCGAGAACCCGATCTGGAAAACGAGCTACCGGCTCGTGATGGACAAGGAAGGCAAACCGTATCTCCAGGGCTGGGCGATCGTCGAAAATCCGACCGACGAGGATTGGCACACGGTGACGATGGCCCT
>DATANR010000421.1:0-16898 GCA_036266155.1 Gemmataceae bacterium
CGCCAAGCAATTCCCTCGTTTCAAATCGCCAGCCTTCTCCCATTTGCTTTCGCTCGGTGATCCTGTTACGCTGACCACGTCCCTCTGGAACTACGCCATGATGCGCCTCGGGTTCTTCGCATTGGTCGCCGTCGCTGTCGCAACCGCCTCAGCACAAACGCCCCAACCGAAAATCGAGGTATCGGCATCCGGCACGGGAACGAGCCAGGGTAACGGCACGGTCACCGTCTCGGGATCGTTGACGATTCCGGCCGGTTGGCAGCTGTCGATTCACACCGTCACGGTCCGCTTTCAGAAAGACGGTGGCGGCAAAACGTTGAACGCGTTGATCCCGGTCAAGGGCAGCAATTTCACGCAAAAGGTCGACTTGAAATCGGGTTCCTACAAGATTTGGGCCGTCATCGACGTTAAGGACACCGACGGCCGCGAGAAGCAGATTTCCAGTGAACCGCAAAGCGTCGCCATCCCGTGAACCTAGCCCTCTCGCTCCGCGAGAGGAATGCAAGCTCGACCCCGAAGGGACGCACCGCACAAAGGCAGCGTTGCTTACCTCTCGCGGAGCGAGAGGGCTACATGAGAGCCCCCATGCGTCGCCAAGCGTTTACGTTGATCGAATTATTGGTGGTGATCGCCATCATTGGCATCCTCGTCGGCCTATTGCTGCCGGCCGTCCAGAAGATTCGTGACGCGGCCAATCGCGCCAAGAGCTTGAACAACCTCAAGCAAATCGGACTGGCGACGCACAACTACCAGTCGGCTCACGACTACTTCCCGTCGGTCAATGGGCAGCCGGCGGCGATCTATCACGGCGAATCGCTGTTCATCGCGATTGCGCCGTACATCGAGCAAAAGAGCGAATCGTTCTACCAGGGATTCATCCGGACCTACGTCAGTCCGGCTGATCCGACGGTGTTCGCGAACCTGACTAGCGCTCCGATCCCGGTCGCGTCGTACGCGGCCAACGCCCAGGTGTTTCAGGGCGTGCCGACCTTTGCGACGTTCGTTGACGGCACGAGCCAGACGATCGCGTTTGCCGAGCACTATGCGTACGACTGCAGCGGCGTCACTTATTCGGCCGAGAAGTCGCTGAGCTTCAACCCAGTGCTGCGTCGCGCGACCTTCGCGGATGCCGGGCCTATTTTGGATGGCAATACTTTTGACGACGTGTACCCGGTGACGGGGCCGATGGGCACGCAACCGAGCGAGCCGGGATTAACCTTTCAAGTGCTGCCGCGCTTTGGCGGCAACACCGGCTTCTTGACGGAGTATGGCGGCCCGGTGCCGGCGCCCGGCTATTGCGACTCGCGGATTCCGCAAACCCCGCATCGCGGCGGTATGCTCGCCGCGATGGGCGACGGCAGCGTGCGGACGATTGCACCAACGGTCGACGTCAACGTCTTCTGGGGTGCCGTCACACCGGCAGGCGGCGAGGCGATTGGGTTGGATCGGTAGCGACGTCCGGGGGCGTCGCCAGGAAACTGCTTTGTAAACCGACTTGGACCTTTTTGATGCGGACCTCGCGGTGTCAGCGCGGGTTGCCAGCGCTTCTGGCACTAGAAGTGAAATCTCGGTTTTTCACCCCATCTTCTTTGGCCGTAAAGACATAGGCGCAAGAATTCAAACAGAGATGGCCAACCCCGGTATCTGTTTGGCCATCTCTCAATTCTTGGCCATCTCTCAATTCTGGATGAAATGAATCTGCCACGCCTGGCGAAGTGTGTCATTACAAGCCCTGTTGGGCCACATCAGGGCGACTTCAGGTACGTCACGCCGATATCGACCTGCACAAAGCCGAGCGACCGGAACAAGCGGGCCGCGGTCTCTTCGCCATCGGGAACCTGCACCTCGACGACGGCGAAATACTGTTCCTGGAGATGACGCAAGAGTTGGGCGAGCAGAAACTTGCCAAGTCCCTGACTCCGCAGATCGTTGCGAACCTGCACGTCGAGCACGCCCGCCGGCGGAGCGCCCCAGCGCCAGCCGTAGTCGGTCATTTCCCAGAAGAGTGCGCGAGCGGCCGTCTGACCGGTCGCCTTGTCGTCGATGCGAAATTCGAACGGCTCGAGCGGGCCGAACACCGCCTCGCGGAACCATGTGCCGAGTCGCGCTTGCGGCAGGGCCTGTCCTTCGTACTTGCGCCGCAGGAGCCCGAAGCGGGAATCGACGATGTTCAACGGCATGTCGAGCCGGCGATCGAAGATGTTGACGCGGCGATCCGGCCGATAGCCATTCTTCAAGAGAAACGGTTCGATTTCCGGATCGCTCTTGAGAAAGCCGGCCGCGTTGCTGCCGCCATACACGCCGACATAGAACGGCTTGTTCGGCCGTGCCGCGCCGGCGCGCAGACTGCTGGAACCACGGTCGCGCAGGTAGGTTTCCGCACGGCGCAGCATTTCGGAGCCGACGCCCGTGCGTCGGCAATCGGGCCGCACCGCGATGGCGCAGATCACTCCCACGGATTGGTCGAGGGCGGACTCGTCATCATTCGGCCCGAAGCCTGCATGGGCGAAGCCGGTGATTTTGCCGGCATCGTCCTCGGCGACGATGAAGCCGGCCGGATCGAAGTACGGCTTGTTGAACACGGCATTTTCGAGGGCCGTGTGCGAGCGCAACTCGACCGCGCCGCGGTGAGTCAGAGCCTCGTTCCAGAGCGCGACCAGCGCTGGGGGATCCGCATTCCGGAAGTGGCGGTAGCGCATCGCGAAAAGGCCTCGGATGCACCGCCGGACGGGAGAGGATCGCGAAGCCGAAACGACCGGGGTGTGCGTGCGAGTAGTATACCGGGCAGTCGCGTGAGCGGCCGAACCGCGGCCGCTCACGCCGAGCGATCATTCGTCAATCTTGGGTTTCCGCACGGCCGGAGGAGCGGCGACGGCCGGCGGAGCGGCAACGGCCGGAGCCGCCGGTTTGGCCTCAGTCGCGAAGGTGCCGAGGCCCATCATGATGAAGCTGCCGAGATTGATGCGGGCCTTCACCTTGAGTCGGTCGCCGCCTTCGACAGTGACCTGCATTCCGCTCATGCTCATGGACTCGATGTAGCCGACGCCAAAGGCGCCGCGACCGTTCTGACCGTCCGCCGGGAACATTTTCTTCAAGAGCGCAGCCGCCTTCTTGGGATCCGACGTGCTGTCGAACACCGCTGCCGGCCCGCGCTTGGCTTCGACGGCTTCCTTCAACAGCTTCATTCCGTCGGGCCCGTAAGACGCGTAAAGGGCGTCCTTACCAAACGCGAAATAGGCCTTCTGGCCCTTGCCAAAGATCGACTTGGCGATGTCGCCGGCCTCGTCCGAGAGATCGATCTCGTGAACGCTGAGGTCGCCTAGCTTGCTAGCATCGAATTTGAAATAAGCGCTCGCCTGGCCGGGCAGCACTTTGGACGCCTCGCGGATCGCTTTCTCAAGTTGCGCACCTTCCTTGCAGTGGACAGCGCCGACGGCCGTGTAGAAGCCGTCCTTGTTCGGCCCGCGAATGGCGGCCGCCAGGTCCATTTCGCCGGAAGAATAGGTGGCTAGGAGCGACTTGAAGAACGCATCCTTGAGGGCGACGGCCTCCGCGGGAGCATTGCCCCCAAAGGTCGCTTCCTTTTGGCCGAACTCAATGAGCTTGGCGATCGCTTCTTTCGCTTCGTCCGCGAACAGGGGCGCCGAAATGTAGAGCCGTTGAACGTAGTCGTCGCCCACGAGGCTGGCGAAGCGATTGGTGGTCGGGCCGCGTTTCTTGATGGCCTCGGCAAGTGGCGACTTGGCCACGCCGTCCACGGTCATTTCAACGAAGACGTCGCCGGTCTTGGTATCGGCTTCGACGCGGAACGCGAGTTCCTTGCCTTCGTCGCATAGGTCCTTCAGCCACCTTAGAGCCAGATTGCGAGCCGAGGTAAAAGCCGCTTTGAGTTCCGGCTCCATGATCGCTTCGTGGAGTTGGTCCGTATGTTCGCGCACCAGACCGACAAGCGCTTTCTTGGTCGTCGCCGGCACGCGGTCGAGTTTCAACGCCAAATAGAGCGGCGCTTTCTCCTTGTCGTTGATCACATCCTTTGGATCGAGAATGGTTTTGAGATCCAGCACGTCGCCGCCGCCGATCGCGATGTAGGCATACTCTTTGTGAAAGCGCCCGGTGATCGGGAACGGTACGTCCGGCGGCACGACGATCTCAAAAGTGCCGGCCTCGGTGCCCTTGTTGAACGGTATCTCAAACTGAGTGAGCATGTCGAAGAACTGCTTCTCGCCTGGCGTGGGGATCAGCAGCACTCCGCGGCACTTCGTCAGTTCCGGCTCGAGAATGCCGTACATCCCAAACGGCCGGCGGGGATCGACGCCGGGCAGTTTCTGAAAATCCAGCTGGGGCAACGCATGTTGTTCAAATTGCTTGTAAAGTTCGTCGCCGGCGACGTTTTTCACCAGCGTCTTGGTCATTTCCAGGAGGTCGTGCAGCGACCGGGCCTGGCCGATGACCGCGGGCCCCTCGGGCTTTTCACCAGGCCTGGGTGCGGCGTTGAGCGGCGCGGCAGCCAGAAAAAGCACGGCGATCGGTAGGCGTTGCAGCGAGCGAAGCATGTGGCACCTCATGGGGCAGATCAAGTTCCGGAGTAAGGCACTTCGTCGTTCAACCATCGGGATTGTCGAGAATGTTGCGAAGGCGCTCGGCTAACTCGGGCTGCAGGCGATCAATCCAGGTGTCGTCGATCAAGTCGACGCCAATCAAGTCTCGAATGTGCGTTCGATCCTTATCGCGGTTAGAAGTGAGCTTCATCCGCACCAACGATTCCAATGCCAGCACTCGAAAAGGCGGCGCCAGATCGTGCGGTTCGATGTCGGGCGCAGCCTCAGCGTAATCGCGGCGGACCTTCTCGCGGGCGAACAAAACATGTACCGCATCACGAGCCTTGGCGTCCGCGCCGTCGAGAAACATGTCGATCCCGGCCGAATGACGATAGACAAATCCAACGGCTTCTAGCGCTGCTCGGGCCGCGGGGAGGTCAGGACGTCGGAGCAGGATATCGACGTCTTGCGTGTTGCGCACGGCAGCGCGGTCGACACGCGCGACCCAAACCGCCACGGCGTTGCCGCCGATGACGGCATACGGCACGCCGGCTGTATCGAGCGCGGCAGTTGCCCGGAGAAGTCGATCGCGAACGTTTTCCACGGCGCGCACCATGCGTTCGAGGACATCTTCGGCCGCTAGCGTTTGCATAGGGATATGGTATCTCGACCAGCCCGTTTCCTTCCATGCAATTCCCACCATGACGCTTTCCGAACTTCATCCCGCCGCCGTCGACTACTTCCGCGGGCTCCAGGATCGCATCTGTACCGGGCTCGAAGCCGCCGATGGAACGGGCAGATTTCGCGAGGACTCGTGGGCCCGTGAAGGCGGCGGCGGCGGGCGTTCACGCGTCCTGATTGACGGCGAGGTCTTCGAGAAGGCGGGCGTCAACTTCTCCGAAGTGTTCGGCGAAATGTCTCCCGAGTTCGCCAAGCAAATCCCCGGTGAAGGCAGCAAGTTCTCGGCGACCGGTATGTCGCTCGTCTTACACCCACGCAATCCGCATGTGCCGACGGTACACGCCAATTTTCGTTTGTTGACGAAGGGCGAGCACGCCTGGTTCGGCGGCGGCGCCGACCTGACGCCGTACTATCCCGTGCTCGAGGACGTAGTTTACTTCCACAAAACGTGGAAGACCGTGTGCGACCGCCATGCGCCACAAGTGGACTACGCGGACATGAAGCGTGCGTGCGATGAGTATTTTCACCTGCCCCATCGCGGCGAGGCGCGTGGCGTCGGCGGCATCTTCTTCGATTACAAGTCGGGTGATATGGATCGATGGTTTGCTTTCGTCCGCGATGCCGGCGACACCTTCTTGTCGAGCTACGTGCCGATCGTCGGTCGCCGGAGGAGCACGGCCTATGGCGAACGCGAGCGTCAGTTCCAGGAATATCGCCGGGGACGTTATGTCGAGTTCAACCTGCTCTATGACCGCGGCACCGTGTTCGGCCTGAAGACCGGCGGCCGCGTCGAATCGATCCTGATGTCCTTGCCGCCGACCGTGCGATACTGGTACGACTTCCGTCCTGAACCCGGCACGAAGGAAGCGGAACTGACCGGATACTGGTTGCAACCACGCGACTGGGCCGAGATGTAAAAAGTCGGCAGCGCCGCATCGTGCCGATTCGCCACCATAGCGAAGGTCGACGAGGTTTTTGAGCCCCAGCAGTTGGCGATCTTCCTTTTCGAAAAAGTGCGTTTTCCGCGGGTTTTTGGGTAAGGTCGCCAAGATCGCCACGGTTTTGCCACACCCTCCCTGATGATTGCATTTCATTGCGTGCGACAGTCCCAAAAGTCCACGGACATCCGTCCGTGAACTTGATGGTTGGACCGTTTTTCTCAATTCCGGTCAGCAGTTCCTCTGGCGTTTCTCAGGAGTGAGGAAACTCAAACCGATTCCAAGTCGAGAGTGCGCGTCTTTTCGTCTTTTTTCCCCGTCGACCACTGGCCGTGCCAGCGCTGCCCCACACAATACTTCAACGCCGACGATCCCTGCGCTGAGAAAACTGAACTCGATAGTCAGCGCTGCCGATGGTTGTCTGGTCGCTCGGCTTGCGGTTTGCTCGAATGCGTCCGATCCGTGGACCACGGAGTCGATCGGAATGAAGGCCCCTGAGTCAGCTCTTATCGAAGTTCACGAACTCGCTGCGCCCGTTCGTGGGTTGGCAGTGGCATCGCTCGGCATGAGCTTCTTCGCCAATCTGGTCTTTTGGTGGATTCCGTTTGGCTTCTTGCTGAGCGGAGCAGCCACGACGCTCGGCGTGTTGGCCATCTTGCTGGGTGTTCGCACCAAAGCTCGCGGCCTTTACTACGCTCTCGGCGGAATTGCCCTGTCCGGCATGGCCGCGACCAATGCTCTGTTGGCCACGAAGCTCTCTCCGTTGTTGTTTGTTGAGTTCTGAGTCGGTCCCCGCGTCTTGGCCATGACCTGCCCCGGTCAGCGCCCGTTCGCCACGAAGGACACGATCGATGGCCCAGGTCTTTCACCGCAGCATGAACTCTCTGGCACGGCTGACCGTGTTCGGATTGCCCATGCTGTTTGCCGGTTCCGTGCTCGGCGGCACGATTATCTACCGGTCCGGCTACATCACTGGACAAAAAGAAGTCGTCGACCAGCCGGTCCCGTTCAGCCACAAGCATCACACGGGCGAGTTGGGCATCGACTGCCGTTATTGCCATACCGGCGTCGAGACATCCTCTTTTGCCGGGATTCCGCCGACCAAGACGTGCATGAATTGCCATCAGCAGATGTGGGCCGGGTCGGAAATGCTCGGCGTCGTCCGCGAGAGCTACAAGCTCGATCAGTCGATTCCGTGGGAACGCGTGCATATTCTGCCGCGCTACGTCTACTTCAATCACTCGATTCACATCGCCAAAGGCGTCGGCTGCTATTCGTGCCATGGCGAGGTGGACAAGATGAACCTCACGCACCAGGCGAAGCCATTGCTGATGGAATGGTGCTTGAAGTGCCATCGCGATCCAGCGGCGCATCTGCGGCCGAAGGAAGAAGTCTTCAGCATGACCTGGCGACCGGAGCAGATGAAGAACCCGGCCACGGGCGAGCCCTATACGCAGCGTGAGCTGGGGACCGAATTGATGGAGAAGCACAAGGTGCGCGGCCCGCTGACGTTGACCAGCTGTTCCATGTGCCACCGCTAACGAGGTAAAGAGGGACTCATGGTTCGGAGTACCGACGTACCGACACCGGTTCCGGCCGGCGATACGGAGCTGTGGAGCGGCCTGGAAGAATGGGCCGGCACTCCCGAGTTCCGCGATATGCTCCACCGGGAGTTTCCGGAGGACGCGACCGCCTGGACCGATCCCGTTTCACGCCGAACATTCTTGACGCTGGCCGGTGCAACCGCAGCGTTGGCGGGCGTCGGCTGTTCGCCCCGCATGGCGTCGCGCGAGAAGATCTATCCGTACACACGGCAGCCCGCGGAGATGACGCCCGGCCTGCCCCTGTTCTTTGCGACCGGGTTTACTCTCAACGGCATCACGACCGGTGTTTTGGCCAAGAGTCGCGAAGGCCGGCCGATCAAGTTGGAAGGCAACCCGACGCATCCTGGCAGCCTCGGCGGCATCGACTCCGTCGCTCAGGCGTCTCTGCTCAACCTGTACGATCCCGACCGATCGCGGCAGATTCTGAACAAGAAGAACAACCCGACGGCATGGGAGGCGATGGTTGGGGAATTGAAATCGGCCGTTGGCCGCATGAAGGCTGACGGCAAAGCGATTCGCATCCTGACGGAAACGATCAACTCCCCGACGATGGGGGCCGTGCTCACGGAGTTCGAACGCACCTACCCGACCGCGAAGGTCGTGCAATGGGAACCGGCCGGCCGCGACAACGTTCGCGAAGGCGCCAAACTCGCGTTCGGTGAGCCCGTCAACATCATCTACGATTTCACGAAGGCCCTTCGCGTCGTGGCGCTCGACTCGGACTTCCTGGTTTCCGATCGGTCGTCGACGCGGTACGCCCGCGATTTCAATCAATTGCGTCGAACGCACCTGAAAGAAGGCGACCGCGTTCCCGCCGAGAATGAACTGAATCGCCTTTACGCGGTCGAGTCGATGTTGACGGCGACGGGCGCCGTTGCCGACCACCGATTGCCGATCCGTTCGGCCGACGTCGAGGGTTTTGCCCGAGCGTTGGCTGCGGCCGTGGGCTTGACGTTGCCGGGTTCGGCCCCGACGGTCTCGGCCGACCAACAGAAATGGGTCGCGGCCATCGCCAAGGATTTGCAGGCGTACAAGGGCAAGAGTGCGGTTATCGCGGGCGATCATCAATCGCCGGCGGTGCACGCGATTGCTCATGCAATCAACGGTGCGCTTGGCAACGTTGGCGCGACTGTACTGGTCACCGCCCCGATAGAGGTTCGTCCGTCGAGTCCGGCGGCCGACTTGAAAACGCTCGTTGCCGAGATGAACGCGGGGTCCGTTGGGGCCTTGTTCATTCTGGGTGGCAATCCGATCTACACGGCCCCGACTGATCTGAAGTTCGCCGACGCGCTTGGCCGCGTGGGGATAAAGGTCCACCTTGGATCACACCAGGACGAAACCGCGGTCGTGTGCGACTGGCACGTCAACGAAGCACACTTCCTCGAAACGTGGAACGACGGTCGGGCGTACGACGGCACCGTTTCGATTTGCCAACCACTCATTGCTCCGCTGTTCGGCGGGCGCTCGGGCATTGAATTGCTGTCGGCGCTGCTTTCGGAAACCGCGGAATTGGCGCCACGCGAGATCGTGAAGAACTACTGGCGCAAGAACTGGCCGGCCAACGGCGGCAGCGTCGGTGGTTTTGACGCGGGCTGGCAGTTAGCTTTGCGTGACGGCGTGATTCCGGGGACGGCGGCCGCACGCGTAGACAAGCAGCCTGCCGCTGCTGGGATTCCGGCCTATGTCGCTCCATCGCCCTCGATGGAAGTGAACTTCCGGGCCGACCCAACCGTTTTCGACGGACGGTACGCGAACAACGGCTGGCTCCAGGAACTCCCGAAACAGATCACCAAGCTGACCTGGGACAACGCGATCATCATCAGTCCGAAGACCGCGGCCGACAAAAACATCGGCGAAGAGCGGCACGGGACGCGTGGCCCACGCATTGAATCGACGGGTGGCGGCGAGCACGGCCGAACTTTGGCCGACGTCGCTGAATTGACCGTCAACGGCCGCACGATTAAGGGGGCCGTCTGGATTCAGCCTGGTCATGCGGACAACTCCGTCACGGTGCATCTCGGCTACGGCCGCGAACGCTGCGGCAAGGTTGGCAAGGGGACGGGCTTCAACGCCTATCCCCTCCGCGGAAGCGAGGCGCCGTGGATCGCGGTCGGCGGCGATCTGAAGAAGGTCGATGGCGATTACATTCTCGCGTCGACGCAGGCCCACTGGAACATGGAAGGTCGCCGGCCGGTTCGACGGGCCACACGCGACGAGTTCGCCAAGAACTATGCCGAGTACGTGAAGGACCCACATAAGACGGCTCTCTTCGCCAAGGTTCCGCCGGTTGCCGCTCCGGAATGGAAGTCGATCGACGAAAACGTGCCGGGATCACCGAACGAGTGGAAAGGTGCATCTGCCGAAGAGCACGAGAAGAAGCGCCACGCCGGCCACGCGCACTCTCACGATCACGACCACAAAAAGGAAGACGGGAAGAAGGAAGAGGAGCACAGCGACGAGGACAAGCGGCTCATTCCGCTGACGATGGTGCCGGACACGAACAAGCACGAAGCTCGTCGCTGGGCGATGGCGATTGATTTGACGACCTGTATCGGCTGTTCGGCATGTTTGGCCGCGTGCGTCGCGGAGAACAACATTCCCGTCGTCGGCAAGAAGGAAGTGACGCGCGGCCGCGAGATGCACTGGATTCGCGTCGACCGCTACTACGAGGGCACCGATCCGAACGACGCGGCCAATCTGGTGACACACTTCCAACCGGTGCCGTGCCAGCAGTGCGAAAAGGCGCCGTGTGAAGTCGTCTGCCCCGTGGCCGCGACGATCCACAGCTACGACGGTCTAAACGACATGGTCTACAACCGCTGCGTCGGTACGCGGTACTGCTCGAACAATTGCCCGTACAAGGTCCGCCGCTTCAACTTCCTGACGTTCAGCGATTGGAAGACGGACACGTACAAGCTAATGCGGAACCCCGAAGTCACGGTCCGCGAGCGCGGCGTCATGGAGAAGTGCACCTACTGCGTGCAACGAATTCGTGGGGCTGAGATTGAGGCCGAGCGGCAGGGTCGGGAGATTCGCGACGGCGAGATCCTGACGGCCTGTCAGCAAGCGTGCCCGGCCGACGCGATCGTCTTTGGCAATCTGAGCGATCCGAAGAGCCGCGTGAACACGTGGAAGAGTCAGCCGACCAACTATGGGCTCCTGGCCGAACTGAACACCATGCCCCGGACCACTTACCTGGCTGCCGTGCGCAATCCGAACCCCGAGCTGGTGAGGGCGTAACCGAATGGCTACTGGCGTTCTGACGCACGAACCGCATGGGCCTGGAGGGGTGCCGCACGTTGTGCCGCTCCCGCCGGCGATCGGCGGCAACCACAGCCTGAACTCCGTGGTTGATGCGATTGGCGATATCGCCACGTGCGTCAAGCCGCACCCGCGGCAATGGTACGTGGCCTTTGCTGTCGGCTTCACCTTGCTCGGCATCTTCGGCATCGCGGTCACGTATCTGCTCACGATGGGCACCGGCATCTGGGGCATCAACGTCCCGACGGCCTGGGGCTTCGCGATCATCAACTTCGTTTGGTGGATTGGCATCGGCCACGCCGGCACGCTGATCTCGGCGATCTTGTTGCTCTTGCATCAGCGCTGGCGAACGTCGATCAATCGCTTTGCCGAGGCCATGACGATCTTCGCGGTCATGTGCGCCGGCATGTTCCCGCTGTTGCACATGGGCCGGCCGTGGCTGGCGTATTGGCTGTTCCCCTTCCCGAACAACTTCGGCATGTGGCCGAACTTCCGCAGCCCGCTGGCCTGGGACGTGTTCGCGGTCTCGACGTACTTCACGGTGTCCGTAGTGTTCTGGTATGTCGGGCTCATCCCGGACTTCGCCGTTCTGCGCGAGACATCGCCGACCAAGATTCAGAAGTGGGTCTACGGCATCTTGTCGATGGGCTGGCGCGGCAGTGCCTACCACTGGCGTCGTTACGAAAAGGTGTACCTGATCCTGGCCGGCATCTCGACGCCGCTCGTGTTCAGCGTGCACTCGATCGTGTCATTCGACTTCGCCGTTTCCATCGTTCCGCTGTGGCATGCGACGATCTTCCCACCGTTCTTCGTGATCGGGGCCATCTTCTCCGGCTTCGCGATGGTGCTCGTACTCGCGATCCCGCTGCGGAAGTGGTATGGCCTCGAGGACTTCATCACCGATTGGCACATCGATAACTGCGCCAAGGTCATGCTCGCCACAGGCATGATGGTGAGTTACGGATATTTCTCCGAAGCCTGGATGGCGTGGTACAGCCATAGCGAATACGAGTGGGGCACCAGCATGCAACGCATGTTCGGCCCTTATGGCTGGTCCTATTGGTGCCTGATCTTCTGCAACTTCATCGCCCCGCAGGTGCTGTGGGTGAAGAAGTGGCGGACGAACATGGTGGTGCTGTTCGTGATCTCGATCATCGCCCTGATCGGCATGTGGTTCGAGCGCTACGTGATCGTGATTACACTGACACGCGAATACATGCCGGGCAGTTGGGGTCGATATTCCCCGACGCTCTGGGACTGGGCGACGTTTATCGGAACGTTCGGACTGTTCTTTACGTTCTTCATGCTGTTCGTGCGCTATGTGCCGATGATCAGCATTACGGAAATTCGGGAACTGCTGCCGCGGCGGTCCGGCGGCCGCGATGGTCACGCGATTGCGGAGGGCCCCCCGTGAGTGAGGCGACGAACGGGCCGAAGCTGTTCGGGCTCTTGGCCGAGTACGACAATCCGGATTCGCTGGTTGCCGCTATCAAGCGGGCGCGCGAGGCCGGCTACACGAAGCTCGACGGCTACACACCCTACGGCGTGGCCGAGGTGGCCGACGCACTGGGCTTCGTCAAATCCGAAATGGCCACCGTTATGCTCTGCGGCGGCCTGATCGGGGCGGCGTCGGCCTTCACCATGGAATGGTGGACGAACGCCGTCGATTATTCGATCAACGTCGCCGGCCGTGCGTCATCCGACATTCTTGAATGGCTGCGAAGCTGGCCTTCGTTCATTCCCGTGACGTTCGAGGGCGGCATTCTCACCTGTGCCCTCAGCGGTTTGTTCGGGCTGCTGGCGATCTGTGGTCTGCCCCGGCCGCATCACCCGCTGTTCAACAGCCCGGTGTTTTGCCGCGTAGTGCGTGACCGTTTCGTGATGACCGTCGAAGCGACCGACCCGAAATTCGATTTGAACGCGACGCGGGCCTTCCTGCTCGAACATAACCCGCTTTCCGTGACGGAGGTGCCCGAGTGATTCGCCTCCGATTAACTCCGCGTGTTCGGGCGATCGCGGCTTCGCTGGCCGTGCTGACCCTGGCCGCGTGCCAGCAGCGGATGGCCCATCCGCCGTACTATCGGCCGCTGACGGAAACCGACTTCTACCCCGACCGGCGCTCGAGCCGGCCGCTGGAAGAAGGCACCGTCCACCGTGCCCAGATTCTCGACAGCGATCCGCTCGCTTCGGGACTGTCCGCCGCGGGCAAGGTGTCGCAGACCGTATCGATCTTAAACGACGACGGCACGCCGAAGGAAATCAAGACGGGTCCCGGCATCCCGAACAAAATCGACAACTTCGTTGCGGTGTTCCCGTTCCAGGTGACCGGTGACGATCTCAAGCGGGGTAAGGAGCGCTTCCAGGTGTTCTGCGTTCCGTGTCACGGCACGGCGGGCAATGGTCGCGGCAAGATCGTCGAACGTGGGTTCCTGGAGCCGACGTCGTTCCACTTGAAGCCGGTGGATGCCGACGAAGCGGCCTTCCGCGACCGGCAGTTGCGTGAGAATCCGGACCGGATTCCGCTCGGCATGTCGCGTGGGTTTGCGTTCTACAAGGATCCGGCGTCCGCGACGGGGGCTAACTTCCGCTTGCCGTTGCGAGACGTGCCCGTGGGCTACCTCTTTGAAGTGATCAGCAAAGGCTTTGGCGGCATGCCGGACTATGCCTCGCAGATTCCGGTCCTGGACCGCTGGCGGATTGCCGCTTACGTACGGACGCTGCAATTGAGCCAGGCCATCGATCCGGCGAAGTTGACGCCGGAACAAAAGGCCGAGATGGACAAAGCGCTGGGGGGCCAGAAATGAGTGAAGGCGCCGCGACCCATACGAACGGGGCGGATGCCGCCGACACCCCGGAGAACCGGGCTCGGCTGCTCGGCGGACCGCAGAAGCTGGCCCTCCTGGTCGGCATCGGCGGGCTGATCGCCTATCTCGCGTTGGGCGGTCTCGTGTTCTCCATGACCGAGGCGCATAACGATGAAGAAAAGGGCGCACGGATCGCGCAGTTCTTTCTCTCGTTCCTGACCGGCTTCCAGTTTTGGGTGCTCGTTGGCCTTGGATCTGTCTTCTTTCTGTGCGTCCAGTATGTGACCGGCGGGCGCTGGGGCATCCTGCTGCGTCGGCCGCTGGAGGCAAACTGCAAGACGCTCTTCATTGTCGGTTTGCTGGGTTTCGTTGTGCTCGCCGGCAACATGTTCATGGGTAAGAGTTCAATCTACTGGTGGGCGCAGCACGCAACGACCGGCCATCACGCGGCGGAGCCCGAAGTCAAGCACGGTGGCAAGTCGTTCAACAACGTCAATCCGAACCTTGAGGTGGACGAAGAGAAGAAGATGGAGGAATATCTGTTCCCCTCCTTCACTGCCATCCGCGGGTTCATCTATTTTGGCCTGTTCGGCGGGCTCTTCTTCTGGATGTGGAAGAACGCCAAGACGGCCGAGTATGATCCCGATCTCAAGGCAGCCGCCGCGGCACGGGACCGGCAGAAGTACGTCGGCTCGGTCGGCCTGTTCGTCTTCGCCATCACCATGACATTCATCGCGACCGACTGGATCATGTCGCTCGAGCCGACGTTCTCGTCCAGCATGTTCCCGGTGATCATGTTCGACAACGCGGCCGTGATTTCCTACTCGGTCGGTCTACTCGTGCTTCTGTATTTGAAGAAGCAGGGCGAGCCACGCTTTCAAAATCTGTTCCCGGCGACCGAGCAAGTTCACCTCGGCAGCCTGTTGCTCGCGTTCACGCTGGCGTGGACGTACTTCAACTTCAGCCAATACATGCTGATCTGGATTGGCAACCTGCCGGAAGAAATCGCGTACTATCTGAAGCGCACGCGCGAGGGTTGGGGTTGGTATGCCGCCATCGCGGTTATCTTCCACTTCCCGATTCCGTTCTTGCTCTTGTTGTTCCGCCGTGTGAAGTCGAGCCCGGTGGCCCTGAAGCGGATTGCGATCATGCTGCTGATCGTCGTGCTCTTCGACGTGATGTGGTGGGTCAGCCCGTCGATGAGCCACGCGGAGTTCCCGGCGTTCCACTGGCTGATGGACGTCGCCGCCGGCGTGGGCATCGGCGGCATTTGGATGGCCGTGTTCTTCTGGAACCTGAAGAAGCACCCGCTCTTGCCGACGCGGGAAGTGTATCTGTTGGAGGCGTATCACCATGGCCACTAGTCACGGGCACGGCGGCGAGTTCGTCCCGACGGGGCCGACGCACGACCTGGCCTACGAGCCGGACACGTTCGCGGTCAAAACGATCCTGGCGGTCCCGGTCGCGGTGATCATCACGGGTGTGTTGGCGTTCGTGATCACGTCGTTGATCTTCTCGAACATTTTCGCGCCGTCGGCCTACGATGTGCCGCCGACCGTGCCCGCCGCTGCCGCCGAGAACGCTGCTCCGTTGAACGATCGGCTCGCGCGCATGTCGTCGTCGGACGCCAATGCCCCGATCCAACAGCCGCGCCTCGAAGCGATGAATCGCAAGCAGGAATATCCAGGCGGCATGTGGGGCTCGGTACGTGGCGAATGGATCACCACGCAGGCCACGAAGGATGGCAACTCGCCGCATTACCACTCAGACGATTTGCGTACCGACCGCTTCCCGGCGACAGCGACCTTTGCAAAGGACCCGGCCACGGGCCTGATTCGCGTGCCGGTCGACAAGGCGATTGCGATGGCCGCGGACCCGACCAATGCGGATTGGACCAAGGCTTTGCCGTCCAGCGCCGGCGCCATCCGGCTCGACGCCGACCCGCGGTTTGGCTGGGATCGTCCCAAGGAATCGAACGGCGGCAACGCCCGCCTACCGGCCGAGACCAAACCAGCCGAGCCCAAGAAGGGCGTCGAGGAGCCGAAGAAAGACGAGCCCAAGAAGGATGAACCGAAAAAGGACGAGCCCAAGAAGGAATAGGACGTGATGGCGGGTCGTGGGCTGACATCGATTTTCGTCCATGGCGGCCGAGCATGCCCGCTGCTCGCGTGCGTGGTTGCGCTGGCGTTGGCGGGCTCGGCTTCCGCAGGCGATGGGCTGGCGCCGAAAGCGGAGCCGGACGGCTCCAACCCGAACGTTCGCTACGACCAAAACCTGGGCACGAAGATTCCGCTCGACACGCGGTTCATCGACGAGAACGAGAACGAGGTCACGCTGGCTCAATGCGTCGACGGCAAGCCGACCATCCTGATGCTGGTGTGGTATCAGTGCCCCGGTCTGTGCGGCGAGGTGCTCAACGGCGTCGTGGAAGCATGCCGCAAAATGAAACTGACGTGCGGCGTCGACTTCAACATCATCACGCTGAGCGTCGACCCCAAGGAAAAGCCGGGGATGGCGCTCGCGAAGAAGCGGAACTTCGTCACGCTCTATGGCCGCAAGGAGGCCGACACTGGTTGGAAGTTCCTGACCGGCAAGAAAGAGAACATCGCGCTAGTGACCGACGCGGCCGGGTTCCGCTTCGAATTCGACAAGATGCTTCAGGAATACAAGCATCCGAGCGGCATCGTGATCCTGACACCCGACGGCGTGATTTCACGCTACTTGCCCGGCATCGAGTACATCGATCGCGGTGAAGATGGACAGGTCATCAAGGATGAAACCAGGACGCTACGTCTGTCGCTCGTCGAAGCGGGCGAGGGCAAAACCGGCGAGTTGACGGACCGGCTGTTCCTGTCGTGTTTCCGCTTCGACGTGCACAAGGGCAAGTACTCGGCCAACGTATTGATGCTCATGCGTGGGGCCGGACTGTTGACGCTGCTGATCGTGATCGGCGTCTATGCCCGCACGAGCTGGAAGGTGCCGGGCGTGCGCGTGTTGGTCGTCTGCCTGCTGGCCTATGTCGCGCTGTTGCCCGTGATCATGTTCAGTGCGATGCCGGTGAATTCGCTGCCG
>DATANR010000422.1:0-7684 GCA_036266155.1 Gemmataceae bacterium
ACTGTCCCGGTCGATGCCGCCGAAGTCGCCGAGCTTGGCGATGACTCGACCTTCCTTCGGCTCGATCACCATGATCTCGTTGGACTGGTTGCACGCGACCCAGAGGTTGTCGTGCTCGTCAATGATCAGCCCGTCAGGGCCGCCACCGGCGCGGTGGACGAAGACCTCGGGTTTGCCCGGTTCGAGCTTCTCGCCGGTCAACGGGATCTTCACGATCGTGTCCTGAGCGGTGTTGGCGATGAACAACGCGGTCTGCTTGTTGTTGAACGCCAATCCGTTCGCACCGATGGCTGGCGGCAGGCGGGTCGGCTTTAGCAATGGGCTCTCGACCCAGATCGTCGCGGCCCCGCCGTCCTTTCCGACCTTCCAGATCAGTCCCTGGTGTGCATCGGTCACGTACACGTTTCCAGCCGCGTCGATCGTCAGTCCGTCAAGACCGGGCTTCTCCCCGGTGACGGTCATGAACACGGTCGACGCGCCCGTCTTGGGATCGACGGTGAGGACCTTGGCAGCCCCGTAGTCGATCACCAGCAGCTTGCCCGTCTGCGGATGGAAGCGCAGATCGAGCAGCAGCCGGCTCGACCCGGCAACGCTAACGGTCCGCTCGTGCCGGCCCTTCGCGTCGAACACGATGAGCGTGCCCGGACTCGACTCCGGCTTGTTCGCCGCCACGGTCACGACGTAGACGTTGCCGTCCGGACCGACGGTGATTCCCTCGGGGTGGGCCTCCCCTGGAGGGAGCGTGGCGAAGCGCTCGACCTTACCGCGGTTCCAGGCGTGCACGGCGACTGGCGATGCCAGCAGCGCCAACAATGTCAAAACGGTTCCGGTTCGTGGAATTCTCATGACGAATTCTCCCTAGCTGGCAGTCTTGTTGGACCGCCACGGTTAAGTTCGATTGGTTACTACGAGACTCCGCTGAGCGCTCCTTGTTCCGACTTGGCCCCGGCGGACAGTCCGCTTAGCCATGCCTTCACTCTCCCAAACCGGCCCCACAGGATGAGCCCGGCAAGACAACCGAGGACGAGGGCCGGTATGGGCGAGCCGCCGAGGATCAGCAAGTGCGATAGAACCGCCCCAGCCATCGTGCAGAACAAAAGCGCCGCGCCGACGGGAGTCAGCCGCGGGATTAACAGGAAGCAGGCCGACACGATTTCAATGGACCCAGTCAGGTAGCGGAACCACTGGCCCACGCCGACCTTCTCGAAGGTTTCCACCATCATTTGCTGGCCGGACAGCTTGGCGACGCCAGCCGCCAGAAACGCAACGGCAGTGAGGATCTGCAAGACCCACAGCCCAACGTTCCGGGCGACGGACGGGCGAGCGTATTTGATCTGACTATTCATCACCAACTCTCCTTCGTTGATCGCGGTTGGGTAAATGTCGCATGCCGAGCGGCAAGGATTTTCTCCCCTCTCCCCCGCTTCGGGGGAGAGGGGCCGGGGGTGAGGGGGTTAAGGCTCAGCGGGTCAAGAACGAACTTTCTGACCGTTCGAGCCCTAACCCCCTCACCCCAGCCCTCTCCCCCGAAGCGGGGGAGAGGGAGCCGGAATGCGGCTTCGCCGCCGTGAGGGCTCGGCCGGCCAGGACAAGCACTCAAGGTGTCGCCTTAGCGGCGCACGGTCGCACCGGTCATCTGCTTCGCTTCGGCCAGGAGGGCGGCCGGGTCATTGAACGGCTGGTCGCCGATGCTTCGCCACCGGACGCCGCCCTGAGCGTCGATCAGGAAGGTGCCATGCAACGGCTTGTTGTCGAAGCCGACGCATCGGTACGCCTTGAACGCCTCCAGCTTCGCGTCCGACAGGAGGGGAAAGGCGAAGCCGCCGTTCTTCTTGTAAGCGGCCAGCGCGTCCTTCAGCTCCTCGGGGGTGTCCGTGCCGATGCCGACCACGTCGATTCCGAAGGCGGCGAAGTCCTCGATCCGGCGTGCCACGGCGTTGAGCTGGTCCTGGCAGCGGATGCAGCCGGAGCCCTCGTAGAAGATCAGCACCACCGAACGGCCCTCGTACTGATCGAGAGAAACGGTCTTGCCGGCTCCGTCGGCCAGGCTCCAGGCCGGAGCTGGAGCGGGCCTGGCGGCCGGCGCTGAAGCGCGGGTCGGAGACTTCGGCTCGGGCTTGACCGGGGCGGTCTTCGCAGCTTCCGCCTGACGCTCGGGCGGCTTGGCATAGACGTCGTACTCGTAGCCGGACTGCGCGATGCGGTCGGCGGCGCTGACCGGAAGGTCGACGCGCTTGCCGTTTCGGTCCGCGAACGTGAACTTGCGGTTCAGGTACTTGGGATCGGTCGGGTTGCTGTTACCGAGCCGGTTCCAACTTTCCCACAGCCGGTCCAGGTTGCAGTGGTGCAAATAAAAGAGCGGGTCGCCGCCAACGGTGGCGAAGTCGGCCATATCGCCGCCGATGGCGATGTGAGTGAAGAAGTGGGGGTTTTGGTCCATCCTGGGGCAAAACCCGAGGCTGCCGGTCGGTGAGTCGATGTACGTCTTCTCGTTGAGGCAGTCCCAGCTCAGCCAGTTCATCCAGAGTGTGTCAATCCGCTCGCCCCCGTTGACCCAGGGCCAGCGGGTGCCGTTGAAGAGCGCGCTGGCCGGATCACGGAAGGCGAGCGGGAGGCAAAGGTCGGCCTCCTTTCCGGTGACCGGATTCCAGTAGGGCAGCGAAAAATCTTCGTCCTTCAGTACCTCGCGGATCGTCTGCTCGAACTGATAGAGCATGTGGCGGTGCCACGGCAGGAAGTACCACTGCTGATACTGCTCCGGGTTATCCGGGTTGAACGGGTGCGCCTGACAGCCGTTCCACGTGGCGTCGGCAAAGGATTGCACATCCGACGGGAGTGCAGCGATGACGTCGTTCTTGTGCTTCCGGGATTCCTCCCACAGGAACGCGGGCGGCCCCTTGATCCAGTGGGTGTACCACCACCACTTCCACGAATGGGGATCGCTCTCGGGCAACTCGCGCATCAGCTTGATGGCCCGCGCGTACTTTTCGAGCATCTTTTGCCCGTCCGCGGTCTTGATGTCGTATCGGGTGTACGTCTTCTTCCCGACCTGGTCCGGCGCCTTGGTGGCGCCCGTCGCAGCCTCGCCGGGGGCGCCCGGCAGTTCCAGAATGTCGACGGATGACGTGTCGACGTTCAGTTTCGGGTCCTGCATCGCCAGCGCTCCGGCCGACTGCATCATGCCGCTCGCCAGGTAAAAGCGGTTGCCGATCACCGCGCTCGCGACGCCGTGCCGGGGCATCGGCATGGAGGGGAGCGCGGCCCACGAGTTGGTGGCCGGTTCGTACGCCTCGACCGCCCGGTATGCACCGACGAGTTGTTTGGTCGTCACCTCGCCGCCAGCCACGTAGATGCGTCTGCCGTCGGTGCCCCAGCCGCCGCCGCTCCGGGGCGTCGGCATCCGCTCCTTGGGCGCACTCCACAGGTCGTTCGCGGGATCGTACTCCTCGACCACGTCGGTGTTGGTGGCCGACATGATGAAGCCATGCCCGGTGCGGCCGCCGATGACATAAATCTTTCCGTTGACGGCGGCAGCGAAGGCGTGGTTGCGCGGCACCGCCATCGGCTTACGGCTCTCCCACTTGTTCGTGGCCGGGTCGTACACGTCGTTGGCGCTCAAAACATTGCACGGCCCCATGAACGTGAAAAACGGTGCCTTCGACCCATCCACGGTCGTGGCACCGCCGATCATGTAGATCTTGCCGCGCACTTCGACTGCGACTGCGGACCCGCGCTTGCCCGGCAGCGGAACCAACTCCTTCCACGAATCGGTCGCCGGGTCGTACTCCCAGGCGTCGTCAATCGGTTGCCATGCGGCGCCGATCGGGAGCGGGCTCTTCTCGGGGGCAACGAAGCCGCCGAGGACGTAAATCTTGCCATTGGCGGACGCCAGGGCCGCGTGATGGGCCGGCCGCGGCATCGACTTCTTCTTGGTCCACTTGTCGGCGGCCGGGTCGTACTCGTAGTTGGCACCGCGCGCCTTGCCCTCGCCCCAGCCGCCGATCGCATAAAGCTTGCCGTTGACGGCGACGCCGTAGAGTTCTTCATCCGGTTCGGGGAACGGCGCTCCCTTCTTCCAGGGAGACGGCTGCATTTGAGCCTGCCCAGACGCGGCGAATGCCAGGCCCGCGATCACGGCCAGGATGGCGATTCTTCGTTGCAACGCGATCGACATTGAATTCTCCTCTAGCGGGTCGGAGTTGACGAGGCTCGAACGGCCGTCGTCCCTGCTCCGAATTGCTGAGAGGAAGCCGGTGGACACCAACCGGGCTAAATTGTTGAAGACCGAATTCCGGCAACGCGAATTGCCTCACCATGACAGAAAATCGGACGACTGCCGTCATCCAGCGCTGCCTGGACGGGCTGCAAGGCGATGCCTCCGCGGAGCCGATCATCCGGGAATTGCTGGCGCAGGCGGTCGACCGACTGCGCCAGTGGTGCGGCACCATGCTGCACCGGAGCTACCCGCGACTGGCACAGCCCCCGTTGAATTTGGATGCCGACGAACTGGTGGCCGGCGTGGTGGCGGGTCTTCTCACGGCCCTGCGGAAAGTCCGCCCACAAACCGTCCGACAATTCTTCGCCCTGGCCAATCAGCACATGCGGTGGCAGCTCAATGACCTGGCCCGCCTCTTAGATGAAAGGCCGCGTCCCGCGCACATGTCGGAATCCGGCATGATGGCGCAGCCAGCGAGCAGCGACTCCGTCCTTAGCCAGGACGCGCGTCGCATGTTGGCGGCGATTGAGGCTTTGCCCGAGGAGGACCGAGAGGTGTTCGAGCTCGTCCGCATTCAGGGGCTGACTCACGTCGACGCCGCCGCGGTGGTCGGCGTGTCGGTCAAGACAGTGCAGCGGCGCTTGAACCGAGCACGCCTTCTGTTGGCCGAGCAGCTGGCCGACCTCCGGCCGGACATGCCCGAGACGCCCCTCGAGCCGCCGGGCGACACGCCCATGCCTTGAGGAGGGCCGTCGATGGCCGGTGATCCGCGCGTGCTCGCACTCCTTGAGGAGATGCTCGATACTGGTCGTACGCCGGAAGAGGTGTGTCGCGACCATCCGGAATTGCTTTCCGAGGTCCGCCGGCGGTGGCGAGACTTTCGCCTCATCGACCGGGAGGTCTCGGCCTTTCTTCCGCCATCTCATCATGCAGATACTGGACCGACCATGCCCGACCCTGCCGACCTGCCGCAGGTGCCTGGCTACCGGGTCGAGGCCGTGCTCGGGCAGGGTGGAATGGGGATCGTCTACAAGGCCTGGCATCTCCGCCTGCAGCGACCCGTCGCCCTGAAAATGTTGTTGGCCGGCGCCTACGCCAAGCCGGCTGAGCGGGAGCGTTTCCAGCGCGAGGCCGAGGCCGTCGCCGCGCTGGGACATCCAAACATTGTGCAGGTGCATGACGTCGGCGAAGTGGAGGAACGGCCCTACTTCACCATGGAGCTGGTCGCTGGCGGCGACCTGGCCAAGCAGATCCAGGGGGTTCCTCAACCGGCCAGCCGAGCGGCCGATCTCGTTGCGACGCTGGCCAATGCCGTCCAGGCGGCCCACGATCGCGGAATTGTGCATCGCGACCTCAAGCCGGCCAACGTTCTCCTGACCAGTGGCGGCACTCCCAAGGTGACCGACTTCGGCCTGGCCCAACGGCTCGAAAGCGGCGAGGGCCTGACGCTCAGCGGCACCCCGCTGGGCACGCCCAGCTACATGGCTCCGGAGCAGGCGCGTGGCAACCGGGGCGCCATTGGGCCGGCCACCGACATCTACGCACTTGGGGCGATCCTTTACGAATTGCTGACGGGCCGGCCGCCGTTCAAGGCCGAGAGCGGGATGGCGACACTGCAACAGGTGATGGCCGACGATCCGGTGCCCCCGGCACGGCTCAACCGGCGCGTCCCGCGCGACCTCGAAACCATCTGCCTCAAGTGCCTGTACAAGGAGCCTCAACGCCGCTACGCCAGTGCCGCGGATCTAGCGGCGGACCTGTACCGTTTCGAGCGCGGCGAGCCCATCAAGGCCCGGCCCGTGGGGGCGGTTGAACGGGCCACGTGCTGGGCCCGACGTCGACCTTCCCTGGCCGGCGCGCTGGCAACCGGCGTACTGTTAGCATCGGCCCTCATTGTCACCGTTGCATGGTGGCACGGGCAGCGGACGGCGCTTGAGGCGACGGCCGTGGCCTACGCCGAGGCGGACCTGACCGAGTCGGAGCGACTACGGGATCGAGGGGAGTTCAGGGCCTCGGACGCCGTGCTGAGACGGGCCAAGGACCGGCTGGGCGAATTTGTTCCGCCGAAGCTGCGCGACCGCCTCCAGGCGGCGTTCGAGAATCTGGAACTAGTCACGCGGCTGGAGTCCATTCGACTGAGCCGGGTGGTCATCGTCCAGGGGCGTCAAAACCGAGTTCGGTCGGACCGGGACTACACGGAGGAGTTCCGGGCGGCGGGCCTCGCGGCAGTCGGCGACGACCCGGCGGCCGTGGCCGACCGGCTGGCGGCCTCCCCAGTGAAGCGGGGACTCGTGGCGGCCCTGGACGACTGGGCCGTCTGCACCGACGACGTGCCGCGGCGGACATGGCTGATGGACGTGGCCCGCAAGGCGGACCCCGACCCCTGGCGGGACCGAGTTCGCGACCCGGACCCGAAGGCGTGGAAGGACCGGACGCGACTGGCCGAGTTGGCTCGCACCACGCCGCTTGACCAAGAGTCGCCGCATCTGCTCGTGGCCCTCGGATCCCGGCTCCAGGACGACGGGGGCGACCAAGAGGCAATCACGCTCCTGCGGCGGGTGCAGCGGGCCCACCCCGCCGACTTCTTTGCTAACTACATGCTCGCCTGTGCCCTACGCGAGACCGGCGACGCCATGGCCGCCGTCGGCCATTTCCGGGCGGCGTTGGCGGTGCGGCCGGATGCGGCTAACGCCTGGTATGGCCTCGGCATCGCGCTCGACGACGCGGGCCGACTCGACGAGGCAGAGACCGCCCTCAGTGAGTCCGTCCGATTCGCGCCGGACCACGGCTGGGCCCATGCGCACCTCGGCGTCGTGCTGCGAAAGCAGAACAAGCCCGACCAGGCAATCGATCACTTGCAACAGGCCTTGCGACTCAGCCGCCCGGCGGCCTGGATGCAGACCGAACTTGCCCGGGCCCTGCAGAACAGACAGCGCTGGCAGGAAGCGATCCACTGTTATCGCGAAGCCGCCCGCCTCGACCCCGACAACCCCTGGACGCACTACGACCTCGGCAACGCACTGAACACGCCGGGATGCCAGGACGAGGCCATCCAGCACCTCAGGAAATCCGTGTCACTCGGACCATACTCGGCGGTGACGCGCCGAGTCCTCGGCAGTGTCCTGCTTGCCCGTGACCGGCCGGACGAGGCCATCGAGCACTTCCGGGCGGCCATTAAGCTTGAGCCGGAACACGCCGAGGCGCAGCAGGCGCTGCGCACGGGCTTGATCCGGCTGGGACGGTTAGAGGACGCGCGGGACGCCTAGAAGAAAGCGCTGCTGGCCGGCCCGCCGGAGCACGATGCCCGGTTTGGCTACGCCGAGCTGTGCTTAACGTGGGCTTCGCCCACCGCCCATGAAGGGAAGAAATGGCATCCGACTTTGCAAAATGGTTGTTACCAAGCAGCCATTTCGAAAGCGGATGCCATGATGACAGTATGCTCGTTTTGCGGCAAGTTTGCCACCATCA
>DATANR010000423.1:0-3310 GCA_036266155.1 Gemmataceae bacterium
AGCATGGCACCCGCGATGACCGGAGCAGCCCTCGCCTCAACACCCGGCGAGGAGCAAACAGCCCGGACGAAGTCTCTCTATTTTCGAGGGGTTAGTGGTCCAAAGAACGGGGTCCACCACACCCTGTGTCTCTTCGGGCCCGAAGAGCGCCACTTGGTAGCTTCCTCCCAGCGGGCAATAATTAGAGATTTGTCAACGTACCGAGAACATTGGCTGAGGCTCGAACTCGCAACCACCGGATCCGCAACGCGACGCAGTAACGGTTCACGCAGCGGACGATAAAGTACGGCGCTGATCCGTACGGCGGCCGTCCCAAACCATGGGAAGATGAAATCCATCCTCCCGACGAGCCTGGCGCTTCATCAAGGCGGCCTTCTACCTGCCCGCTCCGCCCGCAATTGCGCAATTCCTTGGGCGCGGCAATGGGCTCACATCAAAAGTTGCGGTTGTCGTCCTGATAGCTGCCGCGACGCGATCAATCTCTGCTCGGCCCCGGTGGACTCCCAGAACACGCAATCTTCGGTGACTACTATGTCAAGGGCCGCGCGCCGCCGCGCGGATTGCTTTTCACCGAAGACATCGTGCAGGTTGCGGGTCAACAAGTCGAAATTCTGAACATGGCTGGCCGCAGGTGCAATTGCAAAACCTGCCGATTCACGAGGCGGGGTTCTTCTTCGAGTACCCGGACAAGCCGTTCAAGGTCGAACCGGCACTCGGCCAAGCGGCTCGCGGATCGGGAGCACTGATGGCGTCGGTCGACATCATTCTGGAAATGCGCCAGCCCGGCGGCGACCCATTCACCCGGCGACGCAAACTCTTCGGCTGGTCGCGCTACGACGAAACGCCGCGGCAACTGCTGATCGAACTGAGCCCGGACGGATCGCACTACGACCGGCTCGCGGACGGAACAGACGACTTCCACACCCACTGGGACGTAATGCAATCGCTCCTCGGCTCCGCGGCCAGCCCGCTGACCCGGCAACAAATCCAATCCGCCTGGCCAGAGAATGTAGCTCGGCCGCACGAGGCGACGCTGTGGCGGCGGCTCGACCGAGCGGTCGAATTGGGTTTGGCAGTGCGCGTCGGCAAGGGGACGAAGACGGAGCCGTTTCGGTATGGGTTGGGGCGGTGAGGACGCCTATTTCGATCCATGGAAGGAACGTGATCTAGCATGAAAGGGCGCAGTTGATTTAAGACAAACTGCCTAAACGAGCCGTGCCCGCCGCTCCCAGAGGATTTTCGTGTAATGATGGCAAAGTTCAGTTTGGCTTACCCAAGGAATTAGCTGGGATCGGGCCCCTCTCGACCGCTTCATCGCATCCACTCCGGGCCGTGCTAGAGTCCTGATAGGAGGACCCGCCGCCCTATGACTCCGCACTTGCCATCCGTGGCCGTCACTCAGCTGCCCGATGGGGCCCGATACCGCCTGCCGGCCCGCCCGTGGGGCCAGCCGGCCTGGATGAGTCTCGGGGCCATTGTCGTCGGGGTAGTTGGTGTCGGGTTCATGTCAATCTGGTTGTGGGGCCTGGGCGCGCCGCTGGTCCAGAACGGGTGGCAACCGGGCGACGGGATGTTGCTCGTCTTTCTCCTGTTCGGCGCAACGATGCTTGCGATGCTCTTTCGGCTCGGCATTCGCGGGCTGTCGCGAATCGTCGGGCGCAGCGAGATCGAGCTGCGCGGCGACACCCTGCGGGGTCTCGACTGCTGGGGTCCGCTTCGGTGGGGGTGGAGACGACCCATCGTCGGGCTGGTCCGGTTCGCAGTCCGCGATGCCCTGCCAGACGAGCGGCCCGGCCGGGTCTACGAGGTGCCGACTGCGGCTGTCGAGTACAACGCCCTCACCGCCGTCTGGGGCAACGACGAACTGCTCCTGGCCCGCGGCTACCCGCGCACCTGGCTCGTCCCGATCGCCCACGAACTTGCTCGCCGCTGCCGGCTCGCGCCCAACGAACCGGCCATCGCGGTGACCGAGGAATCACTTCCCAATTCGGCCGGGTTTGTCGACCTGCCCGACCAGCCCGACGATAGCCGGGTCTTCGTCGACCGTACCGACGGCGAGTTGATCCTGACGCTTCCACACAAGCCCTTCGGCCCGCGGCGCGCGACCCTGATCGTCCGCGGCGACCGCCTGCGGGTGAGCGAGGAACAGGAGTGGTCGCGCCGCCAACTCGCCGACATCCGGGTGGCCCGGCTCATCGACAGCGAGGGGCCCGACATGTTCCAGGTGCACATCGATCCGCACCCCGGCGAAGGGAAGCGCGTCCGCCTGGCACCCGGCACCGAGGCCGAGGCCCGCTGGCTGGCAACCACCCTGCGGCGGGCCCTGGGGATGACCGACGAGGGACTGCCCACGTTCCTGGAGCGCCCGGACCGGCCCGCAGGCTGCCCGATCGTCGAGGAATCGCTCGCCGGGGGCGTCCGGTTCCTCGTCCCGCCGGCCGGTTTCCGGCACGCGGACGTGCGGCGCTACTTCCTGTATGCCCTCGGCTACTTGGCGGTCGGGCTTGGGGTCGGCGGGTTCCTGGCGTTCATCGGGGACGACGCCGGGGACATGATCGGCGGGGTTCTGCCATTCATCTGGCTGGTGCCCGCCGTGATGGGGCTGGGTGCATTCGGAGGCGTCGAGGAAGCGGTGCGACGGGCCCGGCGGCACGCGACGCTGAGCGTGGTCGGAGACACGCTCGTCGTCCGAGAGACGAACCTGTACGGAACGAGGGAGCGCGAGTGGCCGCGGCGGCGCATCGTTGACGTTTGTCTCGGGGACACGCTGGCAGGGCGGGCGATCAACCCGCGGACCCGGCGGGCGGTCCTCGACCGGGCCGACCCGACGTGGGAGCTGCACATCCACCTGACGGACGGGGAAGTGGTCCGCCTGTTCGACGGCTACGGCGACGCCGACTTGCAATGGCTGGCGACGGCCCTGCGGCGGACGCTGGGGGTGCCGGCGGGGTAGGTTCGCCGAGCACCGTGGTCACAGCAGGGCCTCCAGATGCGGGCGCATGACGCGGGCCACTGCTGCCTGTAGAGGTGGTGCGCTTCGGTGTGGGGTGAGCCGATCACGATGATCTGCCTCCGCTTTTTGCGGTCGGTGTCGAGTCTATCCCTGCCATCACGAGTTAATGATGTGGACGAAGGCCCATCGAACAACAGATCCATCTGCATTCACTGGCTAGTGCTCTATCACACGCTGAAGTTAGGGTAGCGTGTGTGGGAGGAGTTGACCAAAATGGCAGCAACCAAGGAGGGGTGCTGTCATGCAGAAGAAATACATCGTCCGGCTCACCGATGAAGAACGAGCGACATTGGACGG
>DATANR010000424.1:0-7962 GCA_036266155.1 Gemmataceae bacterium
GTTTGGGGGGGGGTAAGGTCGCCAAGGTCGCTACGACACCAACGTTTTTGCAATGCCCCCCGGCGGATTTTGTCTAGTTGCAGCCTCACTCTTTTCATTTCGTTGCGACATCCACGAGAACCGACGTCATTTCCCGAGGAACGATTCCGCGGGAGTCTGCCCCTTGGCGAGAGTCGCCGCCTTTTGGAACAGACCCCTCGCCTCGTCACGCTGGCCGTCGAACCAGAGCTGGTGGCCGAGCAGGAAAGTCAGCGTCGCGTCGTTCGGGAAGTCTGCGACAGCCTGCCGCAAAGCCTTCAGATGGTCGTTGTACAACTCCGGATTCTTCCAGTAGAGTTCGCGGGACACGAAGCGGGCGTCGGCCCAGTCGGCCCGGATCTTGAAACCGGCGGCGATGGCGTTTACGGCCTGCGGATACTTGCCGAGTGCGAATTGCGCTTGCGCGATCAAGAACTGCGCTGAAGCCTCCTCCGGTGCTGCGTCGGCGGCCTTGCGGAACAATTCAAGAGCACGACCATATTGTCCATCGGTGAATGCCTTGCGACCCAGTTCCACCAGGCGATCCGCATCGGCCCGGCCGTTGGGTGCGGCCAGCGCCTTTGGTGGGTCGGGCGCCAGTCCCGCCGCGACCGGTTTCGCGGCGGGCTTGACCGGCTTGGCCGCCGGCATTTTCGCGGCGGGCGCGTTGGCCGCCGGCGCACCGAATTCTGGCGGAACAAACGCTCCTGGCCCGGCGACTTGAGCAGGGGCGGCGGCGCCGGGTTGCTGGATGATGTTCTGCACGATCACGGGCGGCGATGGTTGTACCACGACCGGATTGTTCACGATGGGGATGCCCGGCCAACCGTAATACCACGTCGGGATCGGACCATAGATCGACCGGAATGGGAACGCCGGCCCGCTGGAGAAGTAGCTAAACGAACTGCCGGGTCCGTTGCGAACTTGGAACGCAGTCACCTGTCGAGGACCGCCGAAGCCGCCGACAAATTGAGCGTTGGCGGTGTCGCACGCAAGGCACAATACGCCAACCACCAGCACGACGCGGATAAGTCGAAACATGGCCGTTCCTCGGTCGATGATCGGGCGGCCGGCACCCTGGCGGCCCGGAATCGTCATCGCCATTATCTGTTACAACAGCGAACTTCGCAAGCCGTTGGCGCGGCGGAAACCGTTACGCGATTCGATGGGCGCGTGTCTCGTCGATAAGCTGCTTCAACCACTGGCGATAGGGCGTGCCGCCGGTCCCGCGCGGGTCCTGGACGTGGCGATGGATGTACAGGTCCGCCCAGCCGAAGTGGACCTCGCGAAAGGTCGCGATCGCTTCGAGCAAATCGTTGAACACTTCCTTCGATGCCAGCGGCTTGATCGGCGGCAGCGCCTCGACTTCCTCAATCAACGCCCGATGGGTGGCCGGCATGAAGCGGCGCATGTCGAGCAAGTGGTTCGTTAGCACCGACTCGGCATGCGGGATCTTCAAGAACGCCACAAGAATCGGCTGAATACTCGACTGCGCCCCCGTCTCGCCGCGAAAGCTCGTCGGCGTCGATTCCACGCCCTCGTAGATAACATGCTCGAAAAAGCGGATGTATGGTCGGAACGTTTTGTAATAAAGATGCGGATCCATCTTCTCGGGAATCCGCCGCAGCACGGCAACCTGTTCCCAGACAGCCTTCGCGACCGCGGCGAGTCCCTGATCGATCGCGTCCGTCTTCTGCCCGGCGAGCAGCGGCTTCTGGAGACTTTCGATCGCCACGAGAATGCGCGCCGCGATGGCCTCGATCTCGACGTGGATCAGGATGAACCAGTGCTCGTCGTACATGTGGACGAAGTTCTGGATCGTGTCGATGTTGCCGAGCGCAATCGGGCCGGCGGGATCGAAGCGCTTCCAGTTAAACAGGGCATAGCCGTCGTAGCTCAGGATCGGCGGGCGATTGAGCAGCTTGCACGCATGGCAGAGCGGCACCGAGATGTTCCGCGGCAACGTCGATTCCGGCGGCAACGGCACCTGGTTGATGTACGCCGACGCGAGGAACCCGAGGCGCACGTAATACAGGCGCAGGTGCGGCAGATTCTCATCGTCGATCGGCGCATCGGGCCATTCGGGAAGTGTCAAGCTGCGTGCGAAGGCGCGAAAGCCCGAGTCCTGCAAGAGGCTCGGCAGATCGCGGCCAAGCGTGTCGAGAGCAGCATATTCCGAATCGGGAGCGAAGTGCGTCGCGGGGTCGGCGGCGGGCAAAAAGCCGCGACGGGTGAAGGTGACATTCATCGGCGACTCCTTAGGACGACTTGTGCCCGTGTCCCATTGTCTTGTTCCCCCTCTCTGCTTCGGAGAGGGGGTTAGGGGGAGAGGTCTTCGCTCTAGCCCGCCGAAACCTCTCCCCCCCCAGCCCCCCTCTCCGAAACGGAGAGGGGGGGAGTATATCCACGCATGCCGCGAGGAAATTCACCGTGTGTCAATGAAGAGTGCCTCTCTTCCGAGTATATGCCGCCTGGAATTGAACGCGGGCCACCCTGCCGTCCGGCGGGACGGCGGGATGGCCCGCGAGGTGTGGCTGGTTGTTGCTTAGAGCTTCGTCTTGCCGCTCGGCATCGGGTTCGGCGGGCCGATCGGCTCGAATGAACCGGGGCCACTGGTCGAGACTGGCTTGGTCGGCACGGGGGCGGCTTTCGCACCGTCGTCGACGCCCGGGCACGTGGCGTGATACGTCACGTGCGCGTTGTAGCCGGTCGAATCGCCCGGCACGGGTGCGCAATCGCAAATCCCGCCCGTGTGCTGACAGCCCAGCCCCAGCGGCAATACCAACAGGCTTGCCGCTAACAATTTGCGCATGGGTTCCCTCCCAGGCGCGTTCACCGGCGACATCCTGTCGCACGGCTTCCGCGCCAACGCGGCGGTCTACCTGAACCGCCCATTCTTCACCCCTTCATTCGGCACACGCGGCTTTCTTGCTTCACCCATTTTGTCCGGCCTTCCCGGAAGCCGACGTAAGATGGGAAAGGCACGCATACCCGCGAAAGGAATTTGATGGACGCTGTCATTCTCGCCGCCGGTCTGGGAACTCGCCTCCGGCCGCACACCAACACGATTCCGAAGCCGCTGCTGCCGGTTCAGGGCCGCCCGATCCTCGACTGGACCATCGCCGCGTTGCCGCCGCAAGTGAAGCGTCTGGTTGTGGTGACGAACTATCTGGCCGAACAGGTCGACGCCTATCTCGCAACGCAATCGCACATCAAGGACTGGACGACGATGCGTCAGGAGGTGCCGCGTGGCACCGGCGACGCCCTCCGCGTCTGCGAGCCGCACATCAAGAGCGACCGTCTGTTCGTGTTGAACGGCGACGATCTTTATGGCGCCGCCGATCTCGCAACGCTCGCTGACAAGCCGGCCGGCATCCTCGCCCATCCGGTCGCCGAGGCGCGCAAATGGGGCGTCGTCACTCCCAAGGCCGACGGCTCCGGTCTGATGGAACAATTGGAAGAGAAACCCGATCGCGACGGTCCCGCCTTGGCGAATATCGGCGCCTATGTGTTCCCGCGCTCGATCTTCGATATCCCGCTCACGCTGTCGAAGCGCAACGAATACGAAATCACCGAAGCAGTCGATATCCTCGCGAAGCGCGGCCCCTTCCACGTGGTGAAGGCGACGTTCTGGTTCCCAATCGGCACGATCGAACAGTGGGAAAACGCGCAGACCACCGACCTGACGAAGGCGAAGCGATGATCGAGCACGACGAACGTGATGACTACGACGACGAGCCGTGGCGCGGCAAGCTAGCGCCCGAACGGGTGCTCCGCTGGCCATCAAGCGTGATGTGGGCCTTCGGCGTGTTGCAGTTCATCTTTGCCCAGACGGGCATGATTATGCTGATAACCACGACGGTCCTGCTCGAGTTCATCGACGGCGATCAAACACTCGCCGGCCTGTGGAGAGCGGTTCGAAGCGATCCGGCCTTCTGGCTGGTCCCGTTGTTGTGGCTGCTTGCCACGGTTTGGACGTTACTGCTCATCCGTGCGGCGAACGACATGCGCCGGTATCGGCGCTATCGGTCGGTCTTGGCAGCCGTCATCATGTCGATGTTCTCTGTTCCGTTCTTTTATCTCGCGGTAATTCAAATCCCGATTGGTGCCTGGATTCTCCTGGTGCTGACACGTCGCGACGTGCGGGCTCGCTTCGAGTTACCCGCCGTAAACGGCGGGCCTACACCGCTGAAGCGGAAAGCCCCGTGAACGGGGCTAAAAGCAAACAAATCTCCCCTGCGTCTTCTCTGCGTCTCTGCGCCTCTGCGTGACACTTCTTCCTCTCATACGTAGCATCTCCCTACCCGCTGCCCGCTCTCCCGAGGTCCGCATGATTCGTTGCTTTTCCGTGGCGATTCTGCTCGTCATCACCACGTCCGCCTTCGCCCAAAAAGAGTTCGGCTTCGACAACACGAAAGCCTCCGGGCAACCCTACCTGAAGCCCGAGGAATCGGTCGCGCGCATGAAGGTGGCCGACGGCTTCGAGGTCAAACTCTTCGCCGCCGAGCCGCAGGTAATCAATCCGATTGCTATGACCGTCGACGAGAAGGGCCGCGTCTGGGTCGTCGAGTGCTTCGAATACCCGAAGCGGACGGCCAAGGGCAAGATGCCGCGCGACCGGATCAAGATTCTCGAAAGCACCAAGGGCGACGGCGTCTGCGACAAGGTGACGACGTTCATCGAGGGCAAGGATTTCCCGGTCGCGTTCGACCTGGCGAGCGGCATCGAGGTCGGCAACGGCGGCGTCTATCTCGGCGCTCCGCCGTACCTGTTCTTCATCGAGAACAAGAACGACAAGCCGGGCAAGATCGAGATCCTGCTCAAGGGCTTTGGCTCGCAGGATACGCACGAGACGCTCAACACGTTCCAGTGGGGCCCCGATGGGCGGCTCTACGGCCTGCACGGTGTCTTCACTTACTCAGAAGTCCAAAGCCCAGGGGCGAACGCCCCTGGGCTTTCCCCCGTGAAGCTCAACGCGGCCGTCTGGCGCTATGACACCAAGACCAAGAAATTCGAAGTCTTTGCCGAGGGCACGAGCAACCCCTGGGGCATGGACTGGCGCAATACCGACGGGCAGTTCATCCTCTGCTGTTGCGTGATTCCGCATCTCTTTCACATGGTCCCCGGCGGCAACTATAAGCGCCAGGGCGGCCTGCCATCGAATCCGTATGTCTATGGTGAAATCAAAGAGATCTGTGATCACACATTTCACAAGGAAAGCGGCTGGGCCCACGCGGGGCTCATATCACTTGATACGCCATTGATGCCGGAGAAATATAGGAACAGCGTGATCTTTGGCAGCATTCACGGCTGCTCCATCAAACAAAATATCTTGAAGCCCAACGGCTCCTCGTTTACGGCTTCGCGCGGCGACGATTTCCTCGTCAGCGGCGACAAGAACTTCCGCCCGATCAACCTCCGATGGGGCCCGAACGGCGAGATTTATTGCATCGACTGGCACGACCAGAACCCGTGCCATCAGACAAAGCCCGACGATTGGGACTACGAACATGGCCGCGTGTATCGGATTCAGCCGAAGGGATTGGTAACGAAGAAGGCGGAGGATTTGGGGAAGAAGACTGATAAAGAGCTGGGCGTGTTATTTGCTGACGATAATCCGTATGTCTACCGAACGGCGATGAGATTGATCAATGAGCGGCGCGATAGTTTTGATATTAACAGTATCGATGACGCGCTCGTATTGCATCCAAAACGTAAGGATGACAATCGGTTTGCGCATATAGCATGGTACGTCCGCCTCCTTGCCAAAACGTCGGACCTACAGAAGGCCGAGTTTGCGGAAATTGCTAAGAGCTATTTAGGAGAAGGTGTTGCGAGCAAGAATCCTAACACGGCACTTGGCATGGCCGTGTTTGCCCGTTCATCGGCAGAACTCAGCGAGTTGGATCCTCGATTAGTAGCAATTCTGCCGGATCTTGTGGCAAAAACTTACTCACCGATTGTGCGACTTGAATATGCGCATTTGGCAATTCACATGAACAATGGCAAGGAATTGCTTCTCCGCGCGTTGCTAAAACACAAAGAAGACGCCACCGATCCCAACATCCCCCAACTGCTCTGGGTCGCCTACGAGCCCGGCCTCGCGAAGAATCCGCAGGACGAACTCGCCTGGCTCAAAGACAACGTCTCCGGCAACGCGCTCATCACCGACACGATCGTTCCGCGGGCCATGCGGCGGCTGGTCGCGACCAACAAGCGCGAGGATCTGGGGCTCTGTCTCACGTTCGTCGCCGACCTTGCTGATTCGGGCGTGCGGGTGAAGGCCCTCGATGCGCTCGTGGCCGCGATCGGCAACCGGACCGTCGACGCGCCGCACGAATGGGAGGCGGTGCATGCGAAATTGGCGAACGACGCCGACGCGAACGTGAAACGGCTCACGAACAGCCTGGCCATCAAGTTCAAGGATGCCGAGGCCATTCACCGGGCGATGGCAGTGGCGGGCGACAACGCCAAGAGCACCGAAGAGCGGCTGGCGGCCCTCCGCGACATCGGCGTCGTCAAGGCGCCCGGTGCCGTGCCGTTCCTGCTGCAACTGGTCCGCGACAACAACGACACGAAGATCAAGGAGGAAGCGATCCGGGCCCTCGGCGGCATCGACGCGCCCAAGCTCTCCGTCGACCTGCTGGCCGTGTGGCCGAAACTGACGCCGACGCAGCGGAACGAAGTCGTGCAAGTCCTCTCCGGCCGCAAGGATTGGGCCGGCGACCTGCTCAATGCCGTCGGCGACAAGAAGGTCGACCGGATCGCGCTGAATGACAATACGATCTTGCGCATTCAGGCCCTCAAGGACAACCGGCTCAATGCCCAGGTCGAAAAAGTCTGGGGCCGCATGCGCGCGACGCCGGTCGAGTTGAATCAACTCATCGACAAGATGCGCGGCGAACTGGCGGCCGGGCCCGGCTCGTTCAATCGCGGCAAGATTGTGTTCGACAATCAATGTGCCAAGTGCCACAAATTCGACGGCCGCGGCAGCGAAGTCGGCCCGAGCATCGAAGGGGCCGGGCGGGACATCGAGTATCTGCTCACCAACGTCCTCGACCCGAACCGCGTGATCGGGGCCCCGTACTTCATGCGCACGGTCAACCTCCTCAACGGCCGCGTCGAGACCGGCGTCCTCCACGCAGAGGACGATCAGAGCATCACGCTCAAGACCGAAAACGCCGTATTGAAGCAGATTCAAAAGAAGGACATCGACGACATCAAGGTGCAAGAAAAATCATTGATGCCGGAGGGCCTGTCGAACGCGATGACGGTGCAGGACTTCCGCGATTTGGTGCGCTATGTGATGGCGAATCCGTTTATTACCACCGTTGAATTGGAAATTGCGCCGGCGTCGGGACCAAAGACAAGCACCGGTCTAGGAGTTGGTGTGAACGGGCGTATTGTGTTGCCCGAAGCGAAGTCCGCCCGTGTGTCTGTCGATGCCGTTGTGATCGCGCCCGACATCATGAAAGCCCGACTGTTCGTTGGTTCAAGGGGCGACTACATCGTGTCGGTCAATGATAACGCCGCGGTGCCAGGCAAGGGCTCGAACGCCGCAGCGCAGCCAGACCAGACGGCAATCGAGGTTACGCTACGCAAGGGTGAGAACCGTCTGCGCTTCGTGTCCAAATACGAGGGCAAAGGCGAGTCGCTCTTCTTGCGCTTCCACGACCCAGACAGGAAGCTGCGGTATCCAGAAAAGTGATCCGCCGCTGTCTTCCGCGCCAACGAGGCGGACAGAAAATAGTTCAGGGCGTAAGCCCTGGGAACGACGCGAGCGGCGCATTTCGAGAGCCCCAACGGGCAACGCCGTGAAGGATTTCACGCCCGAGTTTACCCGGTTTTGCCCCGAAGGGGCCGGGCAGGATAGCCCAGGGCAACGCCCTGGGAATCGGGATCGAATTAACTCGCTGAGCATCCTGAAAGGATGCGGCCGAGCGG
>DATANR010000425.1:0-9724 GCA_036266155.1 Gemmataceae bacterium
TTACTCGACGCTGGCGTGGGCGCTGCTGAGCAGTGCGGAGTTTGTGAACAATCATTGAGCTAAAACTTTCTCGGCGAGCGCCGAGAAGTATCCGGGAGCCTCACGATGTTCGGCCTCAACAATCCTCTTGCCTCCCGCCGCGACCTGCTGCGCCTCGCCGCCGCCGGCTTCGCTGCCCAGTGTGCCGCGCCGTGGTTCAACGTGCTCGCCGCACGGGCCGCGAACGTCGAAGCGACCGGCGTCAAGCCGAAGTCGTGCATCCTTGTGTGGATGATCGGCGGGCCGCCGCAGACATTGACCTGGGACATCAAGTCGCACAGCCCGTTCAAGGCAATTCAAACCGCCGCGCCGGGCGTGCAGATCAGCGAGAATTTCGCCAAGACCGCGAAGGTCATGAAAGACGTCTCGCTCATCCGCGGCATGCGCACGGCCGACTCGAATCACGGCAGCGCTCGCTACCTGATGCACACCGGCTTCCGCAAGGGGCAGAACGCTGTCACCCATCCGACGCTCGGCTCGATCGTCGCCAAGCAACTCGGCGATCCGGCGTCCGATTTGCCGAACTTTATCTCGGTCGGCAGTCCGCAGTTCGTCGGCTACGGGGCCGGTCATCTGGGGCCGAAGTTCGCGCCCATTCGCGTGGACGACCTCGGCACTGGGCTCACAGATTTGAAACCACACGGATCGCTCGCCGAGTTCGACACGAAGCGCAGTTTGCTCGATGAGATGAACGCCGCGTTCCTGACCGATCACATGGCCACGTCGGTTCAGGCCCATCAAGTGACGATCGATCGGGCCAGCCGGCTGATGCACACGCCGAAGACCAAGGCTTTCGATCTCTCCGCTGAGCCGGCCAAGGTGAAAGAGGAATATGGATCGTCGCGTCTGGGACAATCGATGATGCTCGCCCGCCGGCTCGTTGAGTCGGGCGTGAAATTTGTAGAGGTGCGTCAAGGCGGTTGGGACGTGCACAAGAACACAGCTCCGACAACCAAGAAGCTGAGCGAAGAATTCGACACGCCGTTTGCGGCCCTGATCGCCGACCTGAAAACGCGTGGTATGCTCGACTCAACGCTCGTCATCGCGATGGGAGAGTTCGGCCGCAATCCCGCGAATGGGTCGAACCACTTCAGCCGGGCATGGACGACGGTCCTCGCGGGCGGTGGTTTGAAGAACGGCCAGGCGATCGGCGACACGGGCGGCAGCGGCGGAACAGTGGAAAAACACCCGACGGCGCCCGGCGATTTCATGGCGACCGTGTGCAAGGCGCTCGGAATCGACTACACCAAGGAATGGCAGACCGGGGCCGGCCGGCCGGTGCCGATGGTGACGAAAGGCGCTGTGCCGGTCGCTGAGTTGTTCGGCTGATCGCGTTTGCCGGGGAGAGGACATCATGCCAGCACGCCCGATTCGCCAGGCCGCGCCGTTGCCGATGCCCTTGCCGGCCTTCGAGCCGCTGGCACGACCGCGCCGCGCCAATTGGAAATGGGCGTTTCGCGCCGTGTTTGGACTAATGATGATCCTCGGCTTCGAAGTCGGCTTCAAAGCCGGCACATCGAAGCCGACGCAGCCCAAGAAGCCGGTTGCAATCGCACAGAACAAGCCGACTAAACCCATCTCGAAGCCGGACCCTGATCCGCCAATCAACGATCCCGAAGCGACGCCGAAGCCGAAGACGCCGGAGCTGAAGGAACCCAAAGAGACCCAACCGAAGATGCCGGATCCGAAGGAGCCGGAAACCAAGGTCACGCCGGAGCCGCCGCCCGAACCGAAGATGGAGAAGAAGACGGAGCCGAAGACTGAACCAAAGATGGAAGCGAAAGTCGATCCGAAGACGCCGCCAAAGACCGAACCCAAGATGGAAGCGAAGAAGCCGCTTGTGCCCCCGAAGGCTGGGATGGAGGTCACGTTCTCCAGAGTGGTCAACATCTTCAAGGACAAGTGCGTCAACTGTCACGGCGGTGCGTCAAAGAAGGCTGAGTTGGACGTGCGCAGCGCCAAGGAAGCCATCAAAGGCGGCGAGAGCGGCGCCGGCATCGTGCCGGGCGACCCGGCTGGTAGCCTGATCTGGCAATCAATTGATACAGGCACGATGCCGCCCAAGGGCAAGCCGCAACTGACGGCCGACGAAAAGAAGCTCATCAAGGACTGGATCGCTGGCGGGGCGAAGCCGTAGCCGATCCATTAATCAAACGGTCGGGCATCTGTCAGACGGCAGAGATGGTCAGAAGAGATGGCCAAACACATACCAGGGTTGGCCATCTCTGATCGTCGAAACTGCACTTAAAGAAGTGTGCAATCGACGGTTATGACAAAAAAATCCATTTTCAATTCTAGCGCCAAAGCCGAGAAAACGGTGCGGATTTGATGGCTCTTCACCTACTCAGACAAGTACCTCTTTCACGACGCGGGCTGGCTCGACACCCGTCAGCTTCATGTCAAGTCCCTGGTACTTCACAGTAAACCGCGAATGGTCGATGCCGAGTTGATGAAGCATCGTCGCGTGCAGATCGCGGACGTGGACCTTGTTTTCGACGGCGTTGTAACCCAGTTCGTCGGTCTCGCCATAACTGATGCCGCCCTTCACGCCGCCGCCGGCCATCCAGGTGGAAAAGCCCTTGATGTGGTGATCGCGGCCTGGCCCGCCCTTGCTCTGCGACATCGGCGTGCGGCCGAACTCGCCGCCCCAAACGACGAGCGTGTCTTCGAGCAGGCCCCGTCGCTTCAAATCGGTGAGCAGCGCCCACGTCGCCCGGTCGGTCGCTTTGCAGCAGATGTCCATGAACTTGGTCAGCTCGCCGTGATGATCCCAGTCGCGGTGATAAAGCTGGATGAAGCGTGTGCCGCGCTCGGCCAAACGGCGCGCGAGCAGGCAATTCGACGCGAATCCCGGCGCGCCGGGACCCGGCTTGGCCCCGTACAGTTCGAGCGCTTCCTTCGGCTCCTTGGAGATGTCCATCAATTCCGGAACGCTCGCCTGCATGCGGAAGGCCATCTCGTATTGCTGAATCCGCGTGTCGACCTCGGGATTGTGTAGCGTCTCGTTGCGATGCTGATCGAGTTCGCGGACAGCGTCGACCAAATCGCGCTGCTGATCCTTGGACACGCCCTTCGGATTGCCGACGTAGTAAACCGGGTCGCCGGATGAATTGAACTCGACTCCCTGAAAGCGGCCGGGCAGAAAGCCGTTGTTCCACATGCGTTGCGAGATTGGCTGCGGATTGCGGCCGGCGAAACTGGTGAGCACGACGAAGCCCGGCAGGTCCTCCGATTCGCTGCCGAGCCCATACGTGACCCACGAGCCGACCGACGGCCGGCCGCTGATCGCGGTGCCGGTATTCATCATCGTGTGTGCCGGATCGTGATTGATCTGGTCGGTCACCATCGATTTGAACACGCAAATGTCGTCGGCCATCTTCGCGGCATACGGCAGGAAGTCGCTGACCCACGTGCCGCCCTTGCCGTATTGCTTGAACTTGGTGAGCGGCCCCTGGACCTTGAGCGCCTGCCCCTGAAGCTGCGCGATCGGCTGCCCCCTGGTGAACGACTCCGGCATCGGCTTGCCATCGAGTTCCGCAAGCTTCGGCTTCCAGTCAAACGTCTCCAGATGCGACGGCCCGCCGGACATATAGAGCCAGATGACGCGCTTGGCCTTCGGCTGGTGATGCGGGAAACCGGCGCGTCCGCGGTACTTTTCCGAAGCCGCGGCGTCGCGCTGGAGGAGCAGGTTGAGGGCGACGGAACCCAAGCCGACGCTGGACCCGAGGAACGAACGCCGGGTCTGCGGATGGAAGATGTTCATTGTTCAATTCCGGCTCGTCGTTTCATTCAGATTTAACAGCGCGCGACACACGCCCGTCCAGGCCGCCAGTTCCGCCACATCAATATCTTTCGGCGCCGGCACCAGGCCGATCTTGATAACCGCCTCCGCCGCCTTCGCGTCCGACTTGTAGAGCGTGCGGTTCTTTTCCAACACCTTCGCCAAAATGCCTTGCTCGACTTCGTCCGGCCGGCGGCTCGTTGCTTCGCGGAATAACCACGCAATCCGCTCGGCGTCGGTCTTGCCGCCATCGGTTAAGCCGCGGGCCGCGAAGGAGCGAGCGGCTTCCAGGAACGTCGGATCGTTGAGCAGCACCAAGGCCGCGAGGGGCGTATTCGAGCGCGGCCGCTGGGCGGTGCATTCCTCACGCGTCGGAGCGTCGAATGCGCGCAGCATCGGATGCAGGTACTGCCGTTGCCAGTGTGTATAGACGCCGCGTCGATATTGTCGGGCGTCCTTGTCGCTGACGTATTCACGCTTTGGGAAATTTAGATGCTTATAGAACCCGGCCGGTTGATACGGGTGGCCAGTCGAGCCGCCAACGTCGAGAACGAGCAAGCCACCGACGGACAATGCGTTGTCGCGGATCATCTCCGCCGCGAGGCGATAGCGCGATTGCCGGGCATAAAGCCGATTCTCCGGATCCTTGTGGTGCAGCGCCGACGTCTCTGTCGACGATTGCCGATAGGCCCGGCTCATGACGATGAGCTTCACCACGTGCTTGACGTCCCAGCCGCTTGCAACGAATTCGACGGCGAGGTTGTCGAGCAACTCCGGATGCACCGGCGGCTCGCCTTGCCCGCCGAAGTCGTCCAGGCTCTTGGCGAGACCAATGCCGAAGAATAGGTACCAAAGGCGATTGACAAACACGCGAGCGGTCAAGCCGCCGGCCCCGCCCTTCGCGTCGGTCAGCCAATTGGCGAGGTCGAGCCGCGTCGCTCGCTTGTCGCCGGGGAGCTTGCCGAGGAACGCCGGGATCGCGGGGTTGACGATCTCGCCCGTGTCATCCAACCAGTTGCCACGCGGCAACATGCGAACGGTTCGCGGCGCGATGGACTGTGTGACCATGACAAGGCGCGTTCCTTTCTTGAGCGCGTCACGCTCCTTGATCAAGCCGTCACGCTCGGCCTTGGCCGCGTCGCCTTGCTTCTCCAATTCGGCGATACGCTTGTCGAGTGCATCGAGTCGCTCACGCTCAGGCCGCGTCGGAATCGCAACCTCCGGCCGGCGAACGGTCGGCGTCGTGTCCTTGCCGCCACCCCGGAGGTGATTCTCCTCGTCAACGTCTGCGAAGAACGCGGCGAGCGAATAGAAATCCTTCGCCGTGTACGGGTCGAACTTATGGTTGTGGCACTGAGCGCAGCCGACGGTCGCTCCCATCCAGACGGCCGACAAATTGCGCACGCGGTCGGCCTGGTAGATGGCCAGGTATTCCTTGGCCTGCACGCCGCCTTCGTGCGACGTTTGCAGGAGCCGGTTGTAGCACGTCGCGATCTTCTGATCCGGCCCGCTGTCGGGCAGCAGGTCGCCGGCAAGTTGCTCGCGGGTGAAGCGATCGAATTTCAGGTTCAAATTGAACGCGTCAATCACGTAATCGCGATAGGGGGACGCGTGATGTTCCTGGTCACCGTGATAGCCGACCGTGTCGGCATAGCGCACCAGGTCGAGCCAGTAGGCGGCCATGAGTTCGCCATAGTGTTCGCTGGCGAGTAGTTGGTCGACGACCTTTTCGATTGCCTTCGGATCCTTGTTGGCCACGAAGGCATCGACCTGCGCTGGCGTGGGCGGCAAGCCGATGAGGTCGAAGGATAGCCGCCGAAGGAGCGTCACGCGGTCGGCGTCCGGCGACGGGGCAAGTCCTTCCTTCTGCAATCGTGCCAGCAGAAACTGATCGATCCATCCGGCCGACCACTCGCTCTTCATCGTCGGAATCGCATTGCGGATCGGCGGCACATACGCCCACGGGGCCGACCACTTGGCCCCTTCCTTGATCCAGCGCGTGAGGACGTCGATTTCGCCGGCCGTGAGCGGCTTGTTCGCCTTTTTGGGCGGCATGCGCTCGGTTTCGTCATTCGCGGTGATCTTGGCAACGAGTTCGCTCGCCTCCGGCTTGCTCGCGACAATTGCGTGCGTGCCATCGCGGTCGGCCTTGGCATCCTTTTCAACATCAAGGCGCAGCTTCGCCGCCCGGTGTTTCTCGTCCGGCCCGTGGCAGGCGTAACACTTGTCCGACAAGATCGGCCGCACGTCGCGGTTGAAGTCGACCGGTTCAGCGGCAAATGCCGAGGCCGGGATCAGCAGAAGGGAAAGGAGTCGCATGTCGACGTCCGGCGGGAGCGCGAGGAGCAGGTGGAGATTATCCTACGCGCGAGCCGACCAAAATCGGCGAGACTTCGCGGCGATGCGCAGGTACATTAACCATACCCGCCAACCGCCCACCTTCGCGCCTCACCCGTGATCTCCGCACGAGGCTCGCGCATGCGACGCTCGTTCCTGTTTCTCGCCATCGTCATCCCCGCCCCGGCCTTTGGGCAGGCCGTCGACTTCAATCGTGAAGTTCGACCGATCCTCTCCAACAACTGCTATGCCTGCCATGGCCCGGATCCCGCCGCGCGCAAGGGCAAGTTTCGGCTCGATCTGCGCGACGACGCGCTCAAGGCGCTCGCGCCCGGCAAACCGGAGTCGAGCGAACTTGTTCGCCGAGTCGGCACTGGCGACGCGTCCGAGTTAATGCCGCCGCCCAAGACGGGCAAGAAACTGACGAAGACCGAGATCGATATCCTCACACGCTGGATCAAGGACGGCGCCAATTATTCGAAGCACTGGGCTTACGTGCCGCCGGTTCGGCCCGAGCTGCCGGCGGTGAAGGATGGGGCCGGGGTGAAGAACCCGATTGACCGCTTCATCCTGGCACGTCTGGAAAAGGAAGGGCTCAAGCCATCGCCCGAAGCCGACCGCTATGCCCTGGCACGCCGGCTGGCGCTCGACTTGACCGGACTGCCGCCGACGCTCGCCGAGGCGGAGGCGTTTGCCAAAGACACGTCGCCGGACGCTTACGAGAAGTATGTCGATCTGCTGTTGAAGAAGGATTCGTACGGCGAACATTGGGCTCGACTCTGGCTCGACCTGGCGCGCTATGCCGACTCCGCGGGGTATGCCGACGATCCGCTCCGGCAAATCTGGGCCTTCCGCGATTACGTAATCAAAAGCTTCAACGCGAACAAGCCGTTTGACCAGTTCACGCTCGAGCAAATGGCCGGCGACCTGCTCCCGAAGCCGACCGAGGAACAGATCATCGCGACGGCGTTCCACCGCAACACGATGACCAACAACGAGGGCGGCACCAACGACGAGGAATACCGCAATGTCGCCATCGTCGATCGCGTCAACACGACGATGACGACCTGGATGGGCACCTCCATTGCGTGTGCCCAGTGCCACAACCATAAGTACGATCCGATCTCGCAGAAAGAGTACTTCAGCCTGTTCGCAATCTTGAACAACACGGCCGACGCTGATCGCAGCGACGAGTCGCCGATCCATAGTTTCTTTAGCGAGAATCAAAAGAAGCAGCGGGCGCTGTGGGAAGCCGAAATCGCAGCGATCGAGAAGAAGTTCACGGAAGCGGGACCGACGCTTGCGGCTTCGCGGGCGGCGTGGGAAAAGACGCTCGCATTGAACCCGAAGTGGGCGAGTGCTACGCCGCAAGCGGCGAAGGCAACGGGGGGCGCGCTGGCGATTCGTGAGGGGGCCGTGTTTGCCGAGAAGGCCGCGGCGAAAGACACCTACACGGTCGAGTTTCCGTTGAACGCAAAGCGGCTCACCGGCCTGCGGCTCGAAGCGCTCACCGATCCGAAGTTGCCGGGCATGGGGCCCGGACATGCGGGCGGGAACTTTGTTATCTCGCGCGTAGCGGCGGAACTCGTCCCGCCGGCCGTGGCGCGACCCACGGGGCGGTTCGTTCGTATTTCATTGCCCGGACCGAATCGCATTCTGTCGCTAGCTGAAGTGCAGGTCTTCAGCGGCGCGGAAAACGTCGCCCTCAAGGGCGAGGCGAAGCAGAGCAGCACCGACTACGATGGCCCCGCGAAGCTCGCCGTCGACGGCAACACGAACGGGCAATTCGAAAACAAATCGGTCACGCACACCAAGCACGAGGCCGACCCGTGGTGGGAAGTCGACCTCAAGGGCGACAAGGCGATCGATCGCATCGTATTGTGGAATCGCATTGGCGGCGTCGAGGATCGCATCGCCGGCTACAAGCTCGAATTGCTGAACGAAAAGCGCGAGGTCGTCTGGAAGTCCGACGGCAAGGTGGTGCCGAAGCCGTCGGTGACGCACGACACGGGAGGAGCGAGGCCGATCGCATTTGCGGCCGCGTTCGCGGATTACGAACAAGCCGGTTTCCCGGCGTCGGCAGTTCTCGAAGCCAAGACGAAAAGCGGCTGGGCGGTGGGCGGTGCGATTGGCAAGCCGCACACCTTGACACTGGTACCGGCCGCCGGCGTTGATGTGCCGGACGGCTCGAAGCTCGTCGTGACGATTGAGCAGCAGTCGGCACAGAAGAATCACACGCTCGGGCACTTCAAACTGTCGATCACCGATGATGCCGGCGTCGCCGATTCGGCCCGCTTGCCCGCCGAGGTGTTGGCGGCACTTGCAATAGGGGCAGACAGGCGGAGCGATGCACAGAAGGTGACTGTGAGCGACTATTACGTTCGTAGCGTGGCTCCCGACCTGAAGACCGATCGCGACCGCTTTGCGGAAGTGACGAAGTCCCTGGCCGCCATGAAGCCGAGCACCGTCCCGATCATGAAGGAGTTGACGGGGGCGGAGCGGCGCAAGACGCGGTTGCAGTTCCGGGGAAACTTTCTTGATGTTGGTGACGAGGTCAAGGAGGGTGTGCCCGCGGTGTTTCCGAGCTTGGGCGCTACGCCGCAAGCGGCGGATCGGATGGCGCTCGCGAAGTGGTTGGTTTCGCCGGAAAACCCGCTTACGGCACGCGTGATCGCCAATCGCTATTGGGAACAACTCTTCGGCATCGGCATCGTGCGCACGAGCGAGGAGTTCGGCATTCAAGGCGAATTGCCGACGCATCCGGAATTGCTCGACTGGCTGGCGACCGAACTCGTGCGCTTAAAGTGGGACCTGAAGGCGTTTGTCAAAACGCTCGTCACGTCGGCGACCTATCGGCAATCGGCGCTGGTTACCAAGGAATTGAACGACCGTGATCCCGATAATCGCCTGCTCGCCCGTGGGCCACGCTTGCGGCTCACGGCCGAGATGGTTCGCGATCAGGCCCTCTTCGCCAGCGGCTTGCTCTCGAACAAGATGTTTGGCCCGTCAGTAAAACCGCCGCAGCCGGCGCTCGGCATCAATGCCGCATTCGGCGGATCGATCGACTGGCAGACTAGTGTCGGTGAGGACAAATATCGCCGCGGCCTCTACACGGAATGGCGGCGTTCGAATCCGTATCCCGCCATGAGCACCTTCGACGCTCCCAACCGTGATGTGTGCATCGTTCGCCGTAATCGCACCAATACGCCGTTGCAGGCGTTGGTGACGCTCAATGACGAAGTCTACATCGAAGCCGCACAGGCACTTGGTCGCCGCGTCGTCAAGGAAGGCGGCAAGACGCCGGCCGAGCGTGCCGCTTATGCGTTCCGGCTATGCCTCGTGCGGCCACCGAAGGATGCGGAATTGGGCCGGTTGGTGAAATTGTTCGAGGAAGTCAAAACGAGTCTCGCGACGGACGCACGCAAGACGAATCAACTCGCGACGATGCCGCTCGGCCCTGTGCCTGCTGGGATGGATGCGACCGAATTGGCGGCGTGGACGGTGGTTGGCAATGTGATTCTGAATTTGGATGAGTCGTTGATGAAGCGGTAAAGGCGAGCGGAGCGG
>DATANR010000426.1:0-24111 GCA_036266155.1 Gemmataceae bacterium
CTTTAGTGCTGGCGGGGCACTAGATGTTTACAGGGCAAGGAGTTGCGGCCGTTTTTCGGCGTCCAAAGTTCTAGCGCCAGGAACCCCCGTTTATCGCTTTCAATGTGCGGCGCGGCGGGAAATTCTCATAATTGCGCCCCGGCTGAAATGAATCTTTGCTCGGACCAGACCAATCGGCGCACATCGTTCTATAGTTGCGTCGGATTCGCTGCTGCGCCGGAGTCCGCACCGTCTCGCCAGGAACTTGGCCATGTCCGATCGTCGTGCCCCGACCCTCCCGCCGCCCTTGGAGGAAGCCGGGCTTTCACTCTGGTTGCCCGACTTCGAGTCCGAAGTCCCGTCGCTGCCAGCCCCGACGATCGTTCCCGGCCCCCCGGTCGCGGACGGACCGCTCACGTACGGCCTGGTCGCCAAAGTCGCTCTGTCGCGTCCTGGTTTCGGTTTCCGCATCGAACACGACCTGCCGCCAGACGTGGAGTTCATCGAAGCGCGGCCCAAAGCGAAAGTTGTCGGCGAGCATCTGATCTGGCAGCTGGGGCGCGTCGATCCCGGGCAGGACATTCGTCTCGAAGTCGTGGTCCAACCGCAGCCGGGCGCCGTCTTGAACCCCGAGAACCTGGCGGCATTCGAAGCGACCTATTCGCAGAACCTGTATTTCCAGGCCCCCGTCGTGCGATCGAAGCTGGTCGCCCGCTGGAGCGGCCCGCCGACTGTGGCCGTCGGCGACACGACCGAGTTCACGCTGGATGTGATTGCCACCGGCAACTGGTCCGTGCCGAACGGCCGCGTCGTCATCTGGTTGCCGACGCAGTTCGAACATCCGGATGGCGAACGTTTCGAGTTCGACCTGGGAACGTTGAAGCCGAAGGAATACCGCCGGATTCAAATCGCCGCACGCGCCGTTTTATCCGGTACCGCCTGCCTTCGCGCTGAAGTGACCGGCCCCGGCGACCGCGTTGCCAATGTCGAGTTGCGGACGGTGGTGGAATAGCCTTCGTCAGTGGCCGTTCTTTCCGTGCCGACCTCCGCTACAATCGCGAAAAAGCCAGCCGGAGGGCCATTCGATGGCCGGCGAGCGTGATGGTCTACGCGACTGGCATCGCCTGTTTGGTCTGCTGCTAACCGACTACTTCACGGACTCGCCGTTCGTCGTCGAAATCGAGCGCGACCTATCCAAGCAACTGCAATTGCTCGACGTCGTCATCGTCCGCCGCCGACCGGGCAAGTTCGCCGGCCGGTTGCCCGACGGGCTCGAAGGGCTGCGGGTGCACAACCTCATCACGTTCAAATCGCACCACGAAGCCCTGGATCCCTGGGCCATCAAAGAATTGATTGGCCACTCCGTTGCTTATCGCAAAGTCGTGAGCCGATCACCGAGCGACTTGCTCCCCGAGGATCGCTTCGGATTGTACGCGGTGGCCGCGCGGTTTCCGCGCAACCTGTCCAGCCGAGTGCCGTGGCGGCAGCTCACCGCCGGCGTGTATGATTGTGAATGGGGCACGGATACCGTCCGCGTCGTCGTTGCTGGCGAATTGTCGCGTGAGGCGCACAATGCGCCGCTGCATTTGGTCAGCGATCGCCCGGCGCTGCTTGAGTTCGGAGGTCGGACGTATCGCCCGCGGTCGGAGCAAACGAGCCGATTGATCTTGCAGCTTTACGAACGATTTCAGCAAGAGGGCCTAGCCATGCCATTCACGATGGAAGACTTCAATCGTCAGTTCGTCGAGGAACACTTTGCACGGCTCACGCGCCGGGAGCGCGAACAAGCGCTCAACAAGTTGACTCCCGAAGAACGGCTCGCTGGGTTGTCTGCAGAGCAAATCCGTGCCTACCTGGATCGGTTGTCCACCGAGCGCCCGGTGCAGTCGCGGAAGGCGCGTCGAAAGAAATAAAGGCGTGGGCGATGGGTTGGGAATGGCGCGATGATCGGTTGACCGGCCGTCGTCTTTAAGACCTATTCCGCCTTTGCAACAATCTCCCAGTTCACCCTCCGCGCCGCCACAAAGCAATCCGACGCGCGATAGTCCATGACTTTCGGCGGACCATCTTCCGGGAATGGATCGAAGTTCACGTACGTCAGATTGCCGAAGAAGCCGATTTGCACATCCTTCAAGCGCACGAGCCCCGGGCCTGGCCGGCGCTGAAAGCGATATTCCTCCACGCCTTCGAAGACCAAGCGCAGCCGCACCGGTTTGTCCAACCCGTGCTGGCGGACAACGAGCAGGATCTCGGCCGCGGATGATTCGGCCGATGTGTTCCGCACGCGGAACAAGCGCAGCCGGCTGCCGCGGAGCTGAAAGCGCCTCAAGAACTGGTGAACGTTGCTCGCCGTGATTTCATTCATGATGTTGAGCAGCCAGGGTAGTAATGAGCCCGCCGCTCATCTCAATTGTAATAGGCCGCGGGAGTATACTGCAGTCAGTCCGGCGCCACGCCGGAGTCCGGAGCAATCACTCGAATGCCCGACCTCGTCTGCGTCGACCTTTCCGCGTCGAGTGTGAACGAAAACCTCGCGCTCGATGAAGCCATGCTGCTGGCGGCCGAGGCGGGCGAAGGTCCAGAGGTCCTGCGCTTCTGGGAATGGCCGACGCCCGCCGTGGTTCTCGGCGCCGGCGGATCGATCACGATTGACGTCAACGAGATGGCGTGTCGGCGCGACGACGTCACGCTCCATCGACGTGCGAGCGGCGGCGGCACGGTGCTGCTGGGCCGCGGTTGCCTGCTGTTTAGCCTGGTGCTCGCCTACGAGCGCGCTGCCGAATTGCGCGAAGTGAATGCTTCATATCGCTGGATCCTCGGCCGCATTCGTGTCGCACTCCAACCGATCGCTGTTCTTGAGCCGATCGGCATCAGCGATCTTGCATGGAACGGCCTTAAGGTGTCCGGCAATTCGCAACAGCGCAAGGCCGGGCACGTTTTGCATCACGGGACGCTGCTTTACGACTTCGACTTGCCCGCGGTCGGCCGGTATCTGTACCCGCCGGAACGCGAGCCAACTTATCGGGCGGGCCGCGGTCATGATGACTTCGTGACGAATCTGCCGACAGATGCGGCCACGATCAAGAACCTGCTTGGCGAAGCGTTCATTTGTAGCCCTCTCGCTCCGCGAGAGGATTGCAGGCCCGACCCGGAGGCAGGCAATCATCCTCTCGATGAGGCCGGCCTTGCAAACCTCTCGCGGAGCGAGCGGGCTACAAAAAAGCTGCAATTGATAATGCAGCGCGTGCCCGCGCTGCTTGCCGAGAAATATGCCCGCGACGACTGGGTTCGGCGGCGGTGACGCCGAAGGCCTGACTCCGGTGCATCGATCCCGTAGGGATCACAGAAAATAGCCGGTGGTCGAGCGCGAGCTCGACCACCGGAATCCCTTGGCCGCACGAGCATCGTTCTGCGATCCCGTTGGGATCGGTTGGTATGCGGGCGTCGCTTTCCGGTGGTCGAGCTGCCGCTCGACCACCGGCTATTTTCTGCGATCCCTCCGGGATCAAGAGGATGAAACATGGTCACCCTCAGCGTAAGCCCGCCGCACTCCAAATTGTCGCTTGACCCTCCGCGAAGCGGGCGTCACAATCCACTTCGTGGCGGCGACGGACCAAGTTGACACGCGTCTTCGACCGTGTCTCTCCGGGGTTACCCCGGGGGCCTGACGGAAGTCGATCGATTCGGCGCACGACGGCGCGGGACGCGTTCGCGTCCGATACGTCGCGCATCACGAGACGGGTTGGTTCGTCCCGCCACACCTCATGCCTGTCTCCAACTCTCGAATTGTCGAACGCAACGTGGCCGTCGCCGCGACAGCCGGCTCCTGGCAAATCAACGACATCGTTGCCCGACTTCGCCAGGCAATCGGCCGAGTTCGCGGTCTCACGGAATTGGCGCGCCGCCTCGTGGCCGTTTTCCACGAGCGGCCAGACGTCGAGCAACTTCTACCGATCCTGCGTGCCGATCCACTTTATTCGAAACTGCCCAAACTGGTCCGAACGGTTTTCTGGTCTACCCCGGTCATGGGGGCCGGTCATGGTTGGGCCGCGCCGACGATCCGCACCACGACCGAATTGGCAACTCGACTTGAACTATCGCCCGGTGAACTCGACTGGTTCGCCGACGTCCAGGGCCGGAACTCGCGCCAGCACATCACGCGCTTGCAGCACTACACGCATCGCTGGATTGCCAAGCGCGGCGGCCGATATCGGCTGCTCGAAGTGCCGAAGAGCCGGCTCAAGGAAATTCAGCGCATCATTCTGCGCGACATTCTGGCCCACATCCCGCCGCACGATGCCGCCCACGGGTTTCGGGCCGGCCGATCGGTCCGAACGTTTGCCGAGCCGCATACGAATCGGTTGGCCGTCTTGCGCATCGACCTGAAGGACTTCTTTCCGGCCGTGCGGGCTTCTCGAGTTCATGCGATATTTTGCTCGGCCGGCTATCCCATCACGGTCGCGCGGACCTTGACCGGACTATGCACCACGGCTCTGCCCGTCGGCGTTGCGGCGCCGAATCCGGACGTGCCGCTATCCGCCTTCCGTCAGCGGCACCTGCCCCAAGGGGCGCCAACGTCGCCGGCGCTCGCCAATCTGGCCGCCTTCGGGCTTGACGTGCGCCTGTCCGCGTGGGCATCGGCGTGCGGCGCCGTCTACACGCGCTATGCCGACGACCTGGCATTCTCCGGCGACGAGTCGTTTGCGCGTGTCGGCATCCGGTTTCGCCGGATGGTCTGGCAGATCATCGCCGAGGAAGGCTTCCGTGCCAACGCGGTCAAGAGCCGCTGGATGACGGCGGGAGGCCGGCAACACTTGGCCGGCGTCGTGGTGAACAAGAAGCCCAACATTCGGCGCGACGAATTTGATCGGCTCAAGGCGATGCTCACCAACTGCATTCGCCACGGGCCGGCCGGCCAGAACCGAGAGGGCCATCCCGATTTTCGCGCCCACCTTCTCGGTCGGATCGCGCACGTAGCCATGTTAAATGCGGAGCGCGGCGCAAGATTGCGGATACTGGCTGAGCGGATTGATTGGTCCCGCTGACCGACCGTGAGCGCGCTTGCGTGATCTGAACCTCCCCCCGATTCGCTGCCTCTGCTAAAACGAACAGACCGCCTGGCCGCATTGAATGGCCGGGCGGTTGCCGTTTGGGGACTTGACCGTGAGCGACCGCAAGACCTGGTTTCAGACCACCGCCATCGACTATCCGAACAGCCGGCCGCACATCGGCACCGCGTTCGAGAAGCTCGGCGCCGACGTGCAGGCCCGCTATCGGCGTATGGAGGGCTTTGACGTCTGCTTCCTGATGGGCAACGACGAAAACACGACCAAGGTCTCGAAGCGCGCCGTCGAGTTGAGCCAGGAGACGCAGGCCTATGCCGACGACATGGCTCGGCAGTTCCGCGAGGTCTGGGACGCCCTGGAGATCACGTACGACGTGTTCATCCAGACGAGCAGCGAGCGCCACAAGCAGTGTTGCCGGAAGTTCATCCAAAAGGTTTTTGACAACGGCTTTATCTACAAGGGGAGCTACGCGGGCTGGTATTGCGAAGGCTGCGAGGAGTTCAAGAGCGACAAGCAGCACGAGGAGAACAACGGCCTCTGCCCGAATCATCGCACGCCGCTGGTGCGCCGGTCGGAACCGTGCTATTTCTTCAAGCTGTCCGCATTCTCGGATCGGCTGCTCGCCCACTACGAAGCGAACCCGGATTTCATTCAGCCGGAGATCCGCAAGAACGAGATCGTCAGCCTCATCAAGACGGAGGGCTTGCGCGACATCAACATCTCGCGGGCCGGCGAGGAGTGGGGCATTCGCATTCCGTTCGATCCGGAGTTCACGATTTACGTCTGGTTCGACGCGCTGCTGACCTACATCACCGGTATCGGCTACGGCGACGACGAGGCGACGTTCAAGAAGAACTGGCCGTGCGACACGCACTTCATCGGCAAGGACATCACGCGCTTTCACACGGCCCTCTGGCCGGCCATGCTGTGGGCGGCCGGCGAGGAGGCGCCGAAGCGGGTGTTCGCGCATGGGTTCGTGTACTTCGAGGGCGGCAAGATTAGTAAGTCGCGCGCTGATGAACTGAAGAAAAAGGGCCTGGAATACCTGTTTGAACCAATGGAGATCGTCCGCCGGTTCAGTGCGGAGGCATTCCGATACTACTTCCTCCGAGAGTGCCCATTCCCCGCCGATGGGGACTTCAGCCCGGACCGTTTCATCGAGGTCTACAACTCCGAGCTGCCAAACAACCTTGGGAATTTGCTGAGTCGCTGCGTTACTGTCGCCGCTAAGAACTTCCAAGGTGTTTTGGAAGGCACTGGCGGTCGTAACCCTATTGACGAGCTTGCAGCCTTAGGATTTGGCGACCTTCCATCGTTGGTCGGCGACATCCGGGCGACAGTGGAGCGGTGCCAGTACAACTTGACCTTGCAACGAATCATCCAAGAAGTCTGTACGCCCGCCAATCGATTCCTCGATCAGACGGCTCCCTGGAAGTTGGTCAAGACCGGCAATGCGGATGACCTCGCACTAGCAAAGCAAGTGATCTATCGAGCAGTGCAAGTGTTGCGAGTCGCCAGCATCCTGCTCAAGCCCTTCATCCCGAAGTCGGCGGAGACGATTTACAGGAGCTTCAACTTCCCGACGCCGTGGGCCGAGGTGAAGTACGCCGACGCGGCTGAGCTGCAGGCGCAGCCGGACGACCTGCGGGTGACGGCCGAACTGGTCGATGGCAAGGTGAAACCTTTGTTTCCGCGGATCGGGTGATTTTGGCGAGCGGAGCCCCGGCGCGCCGGGACCCGATAATGCTTTGAACGATATCATCGGGTCCCGGCGCGCCGGGACTCCGCTCGCCTTTGACCCTTCGGAGGAGCGGAAGGAACCGCTGCAATGTTGACCCGCCATCGACTCCCGCTCGCCGAGCTTCGGCCGCAGCGCATTGCTCTCATCAAGCCGAGCGCGCTGGGCGACGTCATTCATTCGCTGCCCGTGCTCGGGGCGCTGCGGCACAAGTTTCCGGACGCACGCATCTCGTGGGTCGTCAATCGCGCCTATCAGCAATTGCTCGATGGGCATCCGGCTCTCGATGAGACCATCCCCTTCGACCGCGGGGCCATGAAGGCGGGTTGGAAGAAAGCAGCGGGCACTTCGCTCGCGTTGGCCCGGCAACTGCGCCAGCGACGTTTCGATCTCGTGATTGATCTGCAAGGGCTCGCACGCAGTGGACTCATGACCCTCGCCACGGGTGCCCGTCGACGCGTCGGCCTCAGCACGGCCCGCGAGGGGGCGCATCTCGCATACACCGACGTCGTCGCGATTCCGGAGCCGGAGGAGCGGCACGCGATCGATCATTATTGGTGCGTCGCGGAAACGCTGGGCGTCGGGCATATTGCGAAGCGCTTCGACGTGCCGGTGCGTCCGGAATCGCGGGCGTGGGTGCAGCAACAACTGAAAGATCTGCCGCAGCCGTGGTTGGCGTTTGGCGTCGGCGCTCGCTGGCTCACCAAGCGCTGGCCGCCGAACTCGTTCGCGGAACTGGCCCGGCGGGCACATGATCGCTTTGGCGGCACCGCGTTCTTCGTGGGCGCTCCGGATGAAGCGCCGCTGGCGCAGCAGGTGATCGCGCAACTTCACGGCCCGACGCGCGACTTCGTCGGCACGACGAGCCTGCAACAGCTTGCCGGCCTGCTCGAAGCGGCCGACGTGATGATCGCCAACGACACCGGCCCGTTACACCTCGCCGCGGCGCTGGGCCGGCCCTGCGTCGCGCCGTATACGTGCACGCAAGTTCGCCGGCATGGCCCCTACGGTCAGGCGGGCGGCATCGAGACGAACGTTTGGTGCAAGGGTTCGTATATCCGCACGTGCGATCGGCTCGAGTGCATGACCGAACTCGTCCCGGATCGCCTCTGGCCGGTCCTCGCCGATATCCTGTCCGCATGGGCATCGCACTCCCGTTCCGCCTGACGCTTGCTAGCGGCTCGCAAGGCCGTCGCTACTTGCTCGAACGCGCCGGCTACGCGTTCGACGTGAAGCCGTCGAACGTCCCGGAGCCGACCGAAGCGGTCAACGGCAACATTCGCGACTATGTCATGCATGTCGCGTGGACCAAGGCCGCGGCCGTTGGGCCGACCGTGGGCGACGGCATCGTCCTCGCCGCGGATTCGGTGGGCTGGATCGATGGCCACGTCATTGGCAAGCCGGAAGACGAGGCCGATGCGCGACGCATCTTGCAAACGCTCTCCGGCCGCGTGCACGAACTGTGGACCGGCGTCTGCCTCTGGCGCGCCAGCGACAACTGGCAACTGCAATGGCAGGAAGTCAGCCGCGTGAAGATGAAAGAGTTATCGACAAGCGAGATCGACGCCTACTTGAAGACGCGCAAGTGGGAAGGCTGTTCGGGGGCGTATGCGATTCAAGAAGATGGCGACCCGTACCTGACGGTCGTGGAAGGCTCCGTCACGAATGTGATCGGATTGCCGATGGAGAGCCTGGGGCGGGCGTTCAACGTTTTGGCGAGCGGAGGTGCGTAAGCACCCCGATAACGTCATCATCGGGTCCCGGCGCGCCGGGACTCCGCTCACCCTTGTCACTTACTCCAGGTTCATTCGCTCCAACACCCGCTCGAACCGGCCCCACGGAACCGGCTTTGTCGGGATGTCGGCGATCCGGTTATCCAGCGCCAGGTCGAGCATGTACATCGTCTCCACGTGCGTCGTTCGCTGACCCGACGTCCGCAGCGAAGCGATCTTGTTCTGCTCCTCACGGAAGCGCTTGGCCATCTCCATCAGCGTCAGCACGCGGGCGCCGTCAGAGCCGTGCTCGACGCGCACGTTGCGACACAGCGTCCAATCCTCGAACAACACCAGGTCGCTCTTGCGAATCAGCACGATGACGATCGGTTGGTGGACCGACATCATCGCCGGCTCGCAGCACGGCGCCATCACGTACAACTCATGATCGAACGGCGCGTTCGTCACGCGGTCGCACACGAAGTTCGTGAGCGTTTCGAGCAGGAACGAACCTTCGCAACCCTCCATCGAAATCAACGTGTCGCGCGGCGTCACGTTGTGCGCGCGATGCAGCAAGATCGAGGCCAAGTGCCCGTTCGGCACCACGCGGTCGACTTCCGCCTGGCCGACGGAGCGAACGCGCACGACCGTCGGCACGCGGCCGTTCGGCCCCTCTTCGGATTCGACGACGTGCTGATGGATCACCACCGTGTCACGCGCGTCACCGGTCAGAACGCTGCGCCGTTCGCGAAAGCGCTTCCAGCGTGCGAACAGGAAGGTGATCAAGCCACCGATGATCAGCCCGAGCACGACGCTCATGCCGCGGCCACTCAGCTCCTGAAGAATATCGGCGAACATGGACGTTCCACCTCCGGGCGCGCCGCATTTCAGCCGTCGCGCCCACACAATGCACAACCGTCATCGGCGTGCGTTAACAGTGTTATTCGCTGGGTGAGGAAGAATATGCAATCAATCCGAGCAATCTTCGCAAGTCACTGCAGATATGGTGTTTGCGACTCGCAACGGAAAGAAGATTAAGATTGAGATTAGGATTAAGATTAGGATCATGAAAACCGTGCAGATCTTTTCCTAATCGTAATCTCAATCTTAATCCTAATCTCCTTCGTTTGTCTTCACCTTACGGCACGCGCCGCTTGAAGATCCATGTCCCCGTTCCCGCGAGGGTGACGGCGGTGCTGGTGGGGCCCGTATGTTCGAGATACTCCCAGCCTTCGGCGCCGAGTCGGTTCCATACGCGCAGGCGATGCACGTTCTCGGTCGCTTCCTTCTTGGGCGCGGGGGCCTTCAACTTGTCGGCCAGCTCTTCCCATGTCTTGACCGTGATCTCCTCGTCTCCGGTTGTGAAGCGGATCGTGAATTCGATGGCGGCAGGAACTGGCGCCGCACCGCCCGCGACGCCCAGTGGCGCCGGCCGCACGAGCGATCGCGTCATCTGGAGTTCGCAGTACTCCCATTTCACCGGCTTGTCGCCGAGGGCTGGCGCTGCCGATGTTGGTAACTCGAACGCGATCAGGGCCAGCGCGAGGATGGTGAACTTGTTCATGGATGCCTCCGAAGGGCGCGTGGATGAACTTGGATCGCCAATTTTACGACAACGATTCCGTCTATCCCATTCAATCGCCCCGGCCGCATTTGGTTTCGATCGTGGCAGCGGTTTTCCCAATGTCGGGTGAAGCATCTCTGGTTTCAGGATGGCCGAACCGCGAGGACGAGGATGATGTTGTAAAGGGCATGACCGATCACCAGCGGCCAGATGCGCCGGAGACCCAGGTACGCCGCTCCGAAAGTCAGGCCCATCAGAAAGGTTGCCACCACGCCAGCCACGCCCTGATACGCGTGATAGGACGCGAAGGCGACCGCCGCCAGTACGACCGCCTTGCCCCGCGATTGCAACAACTCTTCCAGCCGAGTAATCAAATAGGCCCGCGTCACCAGTTCCTCGGAAAACGCGGCGACTCCCAGCATCACAACCATGAGAAAAATCTCGACCGGCCCCTGTGGGCTGACGAACCAATCATTGGCGGGGGCGGATCGACGAACGAACATGCCCTGACAAGCAAGAGAAGCGACCGCAAGCAAAAGCATCCCAAATCCCAGTGGAAAATCGACGCCGCGGAGCCCCACCAACCCGAATCGGGCCCACGGCTCCCCGCTTCGATGGATGAGATAAAGAGTGACGAAGGACGCCACGCTGGTCATAACCAGCAGGTTGAGAGCGTCGGCCAGGAACAGATTGGCAACGGGTTCCGTCGCGATCGGTGCGGTAATCAAATATCCCTGGACGACCGCGCTCACATATGGGACCACGCCCACGGCCACGACCGCGACCACTTCACCCCATCGCGGCCGATCACCCGTCCTCAGCGCGTCGACAATCGGCGTCTCGGTCGGACTAACCGGCGGCAACTCTTCAGCGGCTGTCGGTGCCGCTTCGTCCAAGGCGCCATACGACCAGCCGCACTTCGGACAAGTGTCAGCATTCACCATCGGCGTTCGGCATGAGAGGCACGACAACTCGTCCGTTGCATCGATCACTTTGAGTGACTTCGATTCCTGACCGAGAAATTCGGCAAGGACCGCCCGCGCGGCGACAATATGGTTGTCGCCGACCAACACGCGTAATGCGGTCACCCAACCGCCAGGGACTTCGCCGACGACCCCCTGAAGGGCATCGTTGTCAATGTGCGACGGAATCCCGGCCTGTCCCAGCAGATCATGAAGAGCGTAGGCCTCCACTGGCCCGCGGGCGCGATGGAGTTCGACCGGGTCGCCGGCGTCGTCGGGCATGTGCTGATCCGGAAAAGAAGTCCATCGATCTATTTCGCTTCGGCAATTGAAGTCGAGGCCGTTCGATCAGGTGCCACGATGAATCGGGAAGCGGCAGCAATTTCGAGTGCCTTCATCTTCTGTTCAGCCTTATCAGCCGGCCAATTCACAACGTTGGCATGATTGGGATTCTCTGGGATCGGTGCCGCCTCAACCTTGAGTTGTTGAGCCATCGCGACATGTGTTTGAAAATCGGCTCGTCCTGGAGAGACTTCTCACGAAGGCGGCCGACACGTTCGCCTTCGTGCCAAATCTCCACTTCCGAAGCATCACGGTGGCGCGTAACCGATGACTTGTTATTGGCCGGCGGGATGAAGGCATCCGGCTTGACGGTTTGGTTGCTCGATCGGATGTGCCGGCTCGACAAGATAAATCGCGCCAGGAGTTCCTCGTCGCTGACCGCTGGAACGTTGGCCGGGTCGATCATCCGCAAACCTCGCGAATCAGGCGCAGGAGTTCCCGCGGCGCGGTTTCAAAAAAAGTGAACGTGCCATATAGGTGATTGGTCCCCATAAGCGCCGCGAAGTGAAGGTATCCATCGGGATCAATACTTACTGACAAGCTGCGCCGCACGGACGAATACCATTCGAGCGTGACATGTCCGTCGGGTTCCGCACCGACCGAAGGTAGTGGAAAACCGTAGGGAAGTGATTGCAGGAATCGAAAGGCATCGGACAGCGCCCGCGGAGTGACCGCGCGGGCACCGTAACCATCCCAGTTGGGCTCGTGGCATTCTTGAGCGACTGCAATCAATTCGTCGAGTGCGGGCTGGTTCCCGAGTGCCGTCGATTGGCGAAGCGCGCTCCGTTGCTGATTGGTTTTCAGTTCAATCGAGCGGGCGGCTGCACCAAATCCAAGAGTCGTCGGCATCGTGTTTCTCACCGGTAGAGTGCGATGGCCTTGTCGGTTAGCAGATCAAAGAAGACCTTGTTCTTGAGCCAGCGCATCGTCTTCAAGGAGTCGTCCAATTCTTCGTCCGGACGAGAAAGCGGAGTTTCCGTGTAAACGTCAAAGTCGAGAAACAGGCCCGTGTTTTGCGTTTGACCTTCGACAGGGCGCTGCATCAACTTGATGACGCGGACCCCGAACGGCTGCCCTGGGACGGTAAAGCTGCTCTGGTAGAAAAGCTCGTTCAGCGGGAGGTTCGACGGACACGTCGGCGGGTCTGGGAGGAAATCGCCGAGGTTTTCAAATGTCGCCGATTCGAGGCGGTTGATAAAGCGCACTCCGAGCCGCTGCACGTCGACAGGTTGGGCGACTGAGGTGAAGACCTGCCAAACCCGCTTGGCCTCTGCGGAAAATTCTTCCCAGTCTTGGTAGGGCTGCCTGCGGCTCACCGCCAAACCGTCGCGGGTGAATTGCGCGATGTACTTATTGTCCTTGGTCGCAAGTCGGTAGCCATGCCACTGGTGCTGATGACGCGTGAGTGGCGGTTTCTCGTCTTCGGAAATCTCCGCCGCGAAGTCCACTTGCAGTTGCTGCATCGGATCGCAGGTTGTGTACTCGGGAAGCAATTTGCTCAACTCCGCCCGAAGGCCTTCCGCTTCCCATTCTTTTTGTGATCGGGCCTGCCAGTGGATGATCGCCTCGACAATCGGCGGCTTCGACAAGTGCCGAAATGTCTCGCCTAGGTCGAACTTGAACGGTGCCTTCGCCATTGTCGAGTATTGGCCGCAACTAAGGTTTCACGAACGGATCACTGAGAATCTTATCTGTTTTACGGGTTCGGCCACGCCTTTGTTTCCCCCTGTAGGTTGACGTCTATAGTCCTTTGGAATCCGTTCGGCCCTTGACTTCCCAGCCCCGAACGACTGAGATTGTTCGGACACCCCGTGCGAACCCCCCTCCGGTGAGCAGCGTAAAGGAATCAGGCCCCCGGTGTCCGACAGCGATCCGCTAGCACGGTTGTCCGACGAGGAGATCCTCGCCCGGTTCCGCAAGGGCCAGCGGGAGGTGTTCGGGACGCTGGTGCGTCGCTATACGCGGGAGCTGTACGGATATCTGCGGCGTTACCTCGGCGATCCCCATTTGGCCGACGACGTTTTTCAGACAACGTTTGTTCAGGTGTTCGCCAAGGCGGGTCAGTACGAGCCCGGTCGGCCGGTGCGGCCGTGGTTGTATGCGATCGCCACTAACCAGGCGATCGACGCGATGCGGCGGGCGGGTCGGCATCCGGCGGTTAGTCTGGAGCAGTTGGAAGGTGAGTCGGAGGGCGAACGTCGCGGGCTGATCGACCTGCTCGAAGCCCGCGAGGCCGACCCGTTCGACAATGTCGATGCGGCCGAGACACGGGAGCTGGTGCGCGGCTGCGTCGAACGGCTGCCGGAGTTCTTGAAAGGCGTGCTCCTGATGGCGTACTATCAGGGGCTGAAGTATCAGGAGATCGCCGACGCGCTGGACATCCCGCTTGGTACCGTGAAGTCGCGATTGCATGCGGCATTGGTGAAGTTGCAGGAAATGTGGAACCTACCGGTCCCCAGTCGCCCGTCGTCAGTCCCCAGTCGGGAAGATCACTGAGGACTGACGACTGCGGACTAAGGACTGATGACTTGGAGAATAGCCGTGGAAGACAAACTCCTCGGCCACCTGCTGAAGGCGAATGACGCCGCGACGCAGCGGGAAGTCGAGCAGCATCTGACCAACGATCCGGCCGCCATTCATGAGATGGCGGTGTTGCGCCGCGCGCTGGCGCCGTTGGAAGCCGATCGCGAAGACATCATTCCGCCCAGCGACTTGTGGATTCGGACGCTGGGCCGCGTGGCGGAGCACATGGTCGCCACCGAAGGGCCGGTAAGCCGAGTTGACGATTCGCGGACGGCGGAGCTGATTCGTCGGTCCGCGGCCATGGCCGACACTGCCCCGACCGCCGCCACGATCCGCCCGGCCCCGCCGCCTTCGGATGTTCTGCCGACGCCGGCGCGGCGCTGGAATGTGGTGGCCGTCATCGGACTATCGTTGGCTCTTCTGGCGCTGGCAGCGCCGGCCGTCGTGCATGTTCGGGCACGACAACAACAGCTTGCCTGCGAAAACACGATGGGCCTTTTCTATAAGGCGGCGTCGGGATACTCGGATACGAACCAGGGCAACTTCCCGCAGGTGCCCGACGGCATGCCGGCGGCGACGGCGGCCGTCACGTTGAAAGATGCCGGCTATCTGTCGCCCAACGACCGCTTCACCTGCCCGTCGGCCCCGGCGGATGCGACCGTGTCCATGGCGCTGGCGACCTACGCCTACACCCTTGGCTTCCGCGATGAAAATGGTGAGCTGCGCGGCCTCGACCGCGGGCCCGGCGACAGTCAATTGGCGATATTCGCCGACGCCCCGAGCCGACGCGACGCGATGGCGCTCCCGATCAATCATCGCCACGGGCAAAACGTCTTGTTCGCCGACGGCCACGTACGCTTCTGCACGACCTCGACCGTCGGCATGAACGGCGACGACATTTTCACCAACCAGAACGGCCAAGTCGGTGCCGGCATCAACCGCACGGATACGTCGCTTGGGCGGCCGAATGAAAAGCCCTAAGAGTTCCCAGTCCATAGTCTTCAGTCCCGAATACAGTCCGCGGTCACCAGTCCTCAGTCTTGACTGACAACTGGGGACTGCGGATTGTATTCGGGACTGAAGACTGCGGACTGGGGACTGCCGACTGAGGACTGCCGACGCGGATCGGCGTCTTGCAAATCAAGCACGGCACGATTGTGCCGCGGTCGTGCTCTTCCACGAGCATGTATTTGCGACAGCGCGGCTCCGGGCATTGGACGGCGAAAACCATCGGACATCTCCCGCGACGAATTGCGTATATTGTACCACGACCTCAATCGCGATATTCGACCGCAACCACCTCATAGAACCGCAGACTCTCGTAGAGGCTCCACACGGTCTCGATTTGCACATCCGTGAGCGTCGGCACGACGGCGTCCCACCAGTGGCACCAGGCCAGATCCGATGCTTTGTAATCGGTCCATTGATTGGTGAAGACGATCGGCGCCATTTCGGAGAGCACGCCCCAGATGCCGGACGCGTGCAGCGTGCTCCATTCGTGCGGCGGGCCGAAGCGGAATGGCGACGGCGACGTGCGCGCCTCGGCGTCGAGTCGTGCGACCAAAGCATCCGCAGCCTCCAACGTGCCGAATGCGGCGACCGGTGTCCCGCACGAACGCGCCTGCGGTGGGCTCCAGCGCCAGGAGCCGGGCAGGCCGCCTTCCTCGAGCCGCCAGCCGCGGCGCAGCACAATGAAGACTTCGCGGCCTGGCGTCGGCGGCGTGTCGCTGGTGAATCCGAGCGGCAGTTGTTCAACGAAATACGCTTGACCAAGTTCGAACGCGGTCAGCGCTTCCTCTTTTGCAAACGGCTTGGCGGCGCGCACGATCGTTCGGTAGCCAACCTCGACCTGCACTTCGTTGCCGAATTGCGCGACTCGCTCGTGATAGAGTTCGTCGCACATCCGCGCGGCATTCGCCGGCGAGCGAAACAACATGTATGGACGCGTTCCCACTTTGCGCTCCGATCCCGTCCCCGGTATCGGATCGTTTTCAAAACTCGGTTCCGCCACGAGGTGCATCGGCCTTGCCGGTTGGGTCTCGCTAACGCGGAAGAAGCGCACTCGATCGAGCGCTTCCCAGAGAGCCGCCCTCTGTGATGCCGTGAAGCCCTGCTTGTGGGCGTCCCACCATGTTTCCCACGGCCCGCTGTCGGCCGTCAACGCGGGTGGGTCGAGCCCGTGGTCGAGGCACCAGTCGAACAGCCGGGCGGCATCGAAGCCGGTCTGGTAATGCAGCGCCGGGCCGCCGAAGTGGAAGGGGTTGACGCGCCGACGGAAGTCCCACTCCTGCACGCGCGCCGCCGACTCAGCAGACGCGCGATCGTCGAACGTGCCACCCACGTCGACGCCGGGCAGGCCGAGCCAACGAGAGCTGTCATGACGCCATACGAAGCGTTCGAGTGTGAAGACAGATTTCAGCGCGACCCCCACGTTGTAATGCAATCGCCCTGCGATAGGATACTCGCGCTGACGACCAGCCCTGGCAGCGCAATGACACGAGCGCCCAAAGTCATCCTATCCCACCACGAGGCCGACCATGACCGATGCCGAAACGCAACTGCTGAACCTGCTCAAGCAGCGCTCGTTTCGCGAGGGGTCGTTTCGGCTCGCGTCCGGCGTCATGAGCACTTACTACATCGACGGGCGCATGTCGGCCGTGTACTCGGCCGGGGCGGCCCTCATCGGCCAGGTTCTGTTCGAGCGCACGAAGAATTTGAACGTCAATGCGATCGGCGGCCTGGCCGTCGGGGCGGTGCCGTTGACGACGGCGGCCGTCATCGCCTACCACCTCAATCAGCGCCAATTAGAAGGATTCTGGGTGCGTGATGAAGTCAAGGACCACGGCACGCGCAAGCAGATCGAGGGCGGCCTGCGCGAAGGGATGCGCGTCGTTGTCGTCGACGACGTGATCACCAAGGGCGGGTCGGCTTTGAAAGCAGTTCAAGCCGTGCAGAAGGCGAAGGCTGAGGTGGTTCAGGTTCTGGCCCTAGTCGATCGGCTGCAAGGCGCCGAGCAACTCTTCCGCGACAACGGCATCAACTGTTATAGCGCCGTCTTCACGATCCGCGATTTCGGTGTGCAATGAAGTGCACCGTTCGCGAGCGCTGCGCGTAGTTTTCATCCCGAATCGAGAGATTGCCAACAGAGATTGCCAAACACATATGGGGGGTTGGCAATCTCTGCCTGCATTTTCGCGCCCATCCACCTACCAATAAAGGAGATGGGTTGAAAGTGCGGAGCGCAAAATTCTAGCGCCAGGAACCCGCCTGAATGACGCGCCGACTGGTAACGCACGTGCGGTCGCCGATGCTCCGGCAACGCGGGTTGCACGCAAAATGTGTGAGCGTCAATGCAATGAAATGAACCGCATATATTTTTTGACAATTTCAACATTTTGATTTGACAGCCGCCGCGCGGATTGTAGCTTTGCGGCGATTGATCGGTTCTCACATCTCCTCGCCCTTCCAACTCCAATTCACCATGCGAAACAAAACACCAAAATGGGTGCGCGATCTCGAACAAGCCGCCGACCTGCGTGCCTTCGGCCAGCCGTGGGAAGAAATTGCCCGCCGCGTGCAAAAGACCGTCGACGAAGTGTGCGAGTGGCCGCATCGCTATCCCGACCGGTGGCAGAGACGGCTGGTCGTGACCCAGCGCGATCTCGATGACGAGTCGCTCGGCCTGGCCCGCCACATTGTGCGCAAACTGTTGTTCGGGAAAGACGAGAAAATGGCCCGCGAGGCGGCCCGCCTTCTTCTGATCACCATCGCGCGCCGCCGCGTCGAGCCGGCGCCGGAAAATTCAACGTCCACATCCCCGTTCCATCAAATCGCCGACGAACTCGCGAGGATGAGCCATGAAGAGCTGTGCCGCTATGTTGACGCCGAAACAGCGCGCTTCGAGAGCGAGCTGGTTCATGAACAAGTCGCACCTATTAGCAACTGATAACGTCAACGAATTTGTTCATCATGCGTTCACTGATCCAGCGGGCCAAGCGCTCGTGCTCAGTGGGATTCACAAAGAATTGCAGAAGTTCTTGTCCGACAACCGGCATGGCCTCGTTGAGTTGCCGCGCGATCACGGCAAGAGCACGCAGGTCTGTGCCCGCATCGTTTGGGAACTCGGTCGCAATCCGGGTTTGCGCATCAAGATGGTCTGCGCCAGCGAAGCGCTCGCCGCCGAGCGCGGCCGCTTCATTCGCCGGGCGATCGAGTCCAACTCGAAAGTCCGCGGCGTGTTCCCGCACCTGCTTCCGGCCAGCCCCTGGTCGGACACACGGCTCACAGTCGTCCGCCCCGCCGAGGTGATCGGCCCGAGCCTAACGTGCATCGGCGTCGGGGCCGCGAGTACCGGGGCGCGGGCCGACTTGCTCGTTTGCGATGACATCGTTGATGTGAAAGCCATCGCCAGCCGGGCCGAGCGCGACCGCGTGAAGGATCACTTTCGCAATAACCTGCTCAATTTACTTGAACCCGATGGGCGCTTCTGGGGTTTGTCCACGCCCTGGCATCGCGATGATTTAAATGCCGAGTTGAAGCGCTCGAAAACCTATCCCGTGCTCAGACGGCCGATCAGCGACGACTTGACGCCGATCTGGTCCGAGCGCTGGCCCCGCGAAGCCCTCGCGGCCCGCTTGCGTGAGATCGGCCCAGTGGCGTTCGCGCGCGGCTATCGGCTCGTGCCGCTGGCCGATAGCGACGTCATGATCCCCCTCGCCAGCGTGCGTTTCTGGGCCGCGCCCGCGGAGGCGAGCCGTGTGATCCTCAGCGTCGATCCGGCGCTTTCGACGCATTCCCGAGCCGACCGCTCAGCCCTCGTGGTGCTGGCGAAGTGTGGCAAGGAGGTCCGGTGCGTCGACGCCATCGCCCGCCGGGTGGCCACGCCCGACCTATTGACGCTCATCGCGGCGCTGGATGATCGCTGGCACCCGGACGCGATCCTGTTCGAAAGCAACGGCGCCTTCCAGGGCATCGCCGACCTGATGCGCCGACAAGCGACGTTCGGCCCCAAGGTGCGCGACGTGCATCAATCGAGCAACAAAACCGCTCGTGTTGCAGCGTTCAGCGTTGCCGTCAACGGCGGCGAGTTTCTTTTGAAAGGCGCCAGCGACGGCGTCGATCCGGGTCAGCAAGAGTTGCTCGACGAGATGACCACCTTCCCGGTCGGCGAACACGACGACCTCGTCGACGCGGCGGCCACCGGGACTGCGTATTTGCTCGACAAGCACGAGCCGCGAGTGATTGGGTAGTCGTGGACGAGCCTGGATACCGCTCAATCGAGCGGTTCCAGGCGAATCACATGGAGCAGGGCAATGGTAATGTCGCGTTCAGCGATGAATTGAGCTGTGGCTCTGCGCCCCACGTGGGCTGTTGTCTTGAAAAGAATTATTTGATCGGGATGAAAAATATCCAGCACGCCACCATCGGTCATGACGATCCGAAACGGCTCGAACGGGCGCTGATCGAGCCAGTGGGTCAGATGAGCGGAGTTCACGCGACCGTATTCTCCGGGACCAAGCGAACGACGCTGGCGACTCGTGACCAGTGGATACGATCGATGTCTTTGGCGAGGCGACTATCCGTAGGATCGGGCGACCCGATCAGAAAATGGTGCCGCGTCACCATATTGAGCTTCGGGTTGGTGATGAAGTATGTCGTCCCGTCCGTCAGCCGCACTTGCAGCGGCTGGAACGGCTCGGCCCGCAACATGAGTTGAACTTCTTCCGGCGTCGGTATCATCGCCCAGCCCTCCGGTGACCTTTTCGTATTGTCCGACATCCGTTCGAGTTCGTCAATTCTCTCTCGGAGCACCTCATGATCCCCATCACCATCCAACACGCCTTTCACCCAGTCCGTCGCAGTCTGGCCACCGGGATGGTCAGCGACCTGTTCGGGCTCGCCGAGGCGGGGCCGCCGCACACGGTGGCCGATGGTGTTGCGCTCGACATTCGGCCCGGCGACCTCGTGTTGTTCACCGGCCCGTCGGGCAGCGGCAAGTCGTCGCTATTGCGGGCGGCCGGTGCGCAACTCGGAGCCGTCAATGCGATGGCGATCGAGTTGCCGGATGTGCCGCTGATCGATGCGTTGCCGGGGCCGGTCGAGCAACGGCTCGGCGTGCTCGCGGCGTGCGGGCTGTCGGAAGCGCGACTGCTGTTGCGGACGCCGAGCGAGTTGTCGGATGGGCAGCGGTATCGGTTTCGGCTGGCGCTCGCATTGGCGGATTTTCTCCCCTCTCCCCCCGCTTCGGGGGGAGAGGGGCCGGGGGTGAGGGGGCTGAACGTCGCGGGGTCAAGAACGACGCTTTTGTCCGTTCAAGCTCAACCCCCCTCACCCCAGCCCTCTCCCCCCGAAGCGGGGGGAGAGGGAGCCAAACAACACTTCCTCATCGCCGACGAATTCGCCGCGTATCTCGATCGCACACTCGCGAAGGTGCTCGCGTTCAACCTGCGCAAACTCGTCACACGAACCGGCGTTGGCATGTTGTTGGCGACGACGCACGACGACTTGACCACCGATCTGCGGCCGGACTTGCACGTGCATTGTCTGGGCGACGGCGACCTGCGCATCGTGCGCAACGATCATGCCCGCGAACGCCGGCCCATCTCCTTCGCGGGTGACTTGCACATCGAAGAGGGCTCGCGGACCGACTGGCCGCCCTTCGCGAAATGGCACTATCGATCGCATACGCTGGCGTTCGTCAAGCGCATTGTGTTATTGAAACATGGCGACGAGCCGGTCGGTATCTGTGTGTTCACGACTCCCGCCGCATCGCTGGCGTTGCGGACCCGATTCTTCGGCTTGCACGGCCCGCGTTCGCGGCTGGCCCTGACGGCCCTCAACGAACAACTCTGGCTGCTCGCCCGCGTTGTGATGCACCCCACCTACCGCGGCGCCGGCCTCGCCGCCGACTTCGTGCGGCAAGCGTGCGCCACGTGTCCCGTCGCTTGGATCGAAACACTCACCGCGATGGGCCACGCCAATCCCTTCTTCGAAAGAGCCGGCTTCACTCGCGTCGGCGTCATTCGCAAGGCGAGCCGGGAGCGTCAGCGACCGGTGTACGGAGGCCAATATGGTTCGCGACGAGCGACATGCAGCCGGGAGACGATGGAGAAGAGCCGATTCAGTGAGCCGGTTTATTATGTGTTCGATAATCGCGCGAATTCGATCATGGCAAGCCACTTGTGGGCCAACGCGGCGCGGTGTAATTTACGTGAATGAGCCAGCCGGTCCGGGATGTCGATCCGAGTGATTTGCGCCTTCCGCCGACTCGATCGAGTGGTGCTGATTCCGTGGAAGCTGCATCAAGAAATCCGCCAGTTTGGATCGTCGACAATTGGGATGCCGCCGATCTTTGTCTATGAAGACCCGGACGGCTTGCTTGAGATCTCCGATGGTGTCACTCGGGCCACGCGGATTGCAAAACTGGCCCCTGGCCAGACGGTTCCGGTGGTCGTCATCGGGCGCTACCGAAGGAGCCGTGCCCAATCGTTACGAGTGAGGGACCGATTATGAGCGCGAACAACGCCCGGGCGGACCTGTTTGGTGCGCTCCAATCCTTGTCGGAAGCCGTTCCCGAAATGCGCGCGGGCCAACTCATGGCCGCCATCGGCGAGTTATGCGCGGATCTGCATGGACGTGGTCTGTGGGACGCCACCGATGTGGAGTTGCTCGAAGCCGTGTGGCAATTCCAGCGCAACTTCGAGTCCGCGAGCGTCGCTGCCATTAGCTGACCGCACCACGACGCCGACTGCGTGAAATCGAACGCCTGCGCGACCGCCTGGCCGAGGTCGTGAAGCCCGAGATCATCCCCGATTGGCTGGAGAAGCCCAACGCAGCTTTCAATGATTTGAAGTCCGCAAATTATCACCGGGCTGAGTACGCAGCATGAGTTCTTTTGCGCTCGGCGGCCCGAAAATCGAATCGCTGACGAACATTCGACTGACGCGTGGGCGGACTCGCGAGCCAGCGAGCAGTCAGCGCGGGGACCGGTGCGACAGTAATCGGAACGCCGGCCGGCGTCTCTCCGTTGAGAACGTGTTCAAGATGTTACTGTGGTGGAAGCTCTTTCGAATCAAATCGAGAATCTGGAAGCTGCGCTTTACCAGCGAGATGGCAAGCTACGACCCCGTTCGTAGGCTGGTTGCTCTGGGTTCATCAGCCACACCATCACTCGTGCGATGGGTGAGACATCAACAGGATCCTATCGGGATTTTCGCCGCTGAAGCGCTTGGCAGAATCGGGAGTCCAGCCGCAGTTGAGCCATTGATCGAGGCAATCACCGATATTGCTTCGAACACCGGGATGAAAACAGTAGCTGCACAATCGCTTGGTTTATTAAAGGACAAGAAGGCCGTCCCCGCCCTCATCCATGTTCTTGAATCCGAGCAAAGAAAACAAACACAGTTGGCTGCGACAATAATCGAATCGCTCGGTCAGTTAGGTGATCCTCGAGCGATCAAGCATATTGCCGTCCAAATCGAATGTGCATCTCTCGGCCGCGCCCTCAAGAAACTGGCTGAAGTTGAAGGGGGCTTCGAGGTGCTAGTACAGTACTTGTTGGAAGACATACCCGGAGAGGATACCGGCATAAATTGGGTCGCGGCTGTCAGAATTATGGACGTCTGGCGAAATAATGCGGAGCTTCGAGCCATGAGGCCTTTGAGGGAGTTCATCTCAAAAGTTCGCGGCCTTGTTCAATCGAAGAGACTACGTTTTCAGGCAAATGCTCAGGAATCGCTGTCCTATGCCGAGGGTCTTTTGGCAAGGTTGGCTGGTCAGAAGTGAGCAAGAGTAGAACTGTCTTATGCGCCGTCCGACTTGAATAGGACGTAGCGATTCCGAGCCTCTTCTAACGACGCATGCCGCTTTGTTTATTCAAGCCTCCGCAAGTCGATCGACCCACTCGCCCGCTACGCCGCGATGGCTCTTTGCAGGAAGGACAAAAAGGAACGCAGCTCGCAACCCCTTTTCCTGGCCTCAGGCGGTCGTTGGTCCTCCCCAGCATTGCGATTCTCCCCCGCTCAAATACAACATCCCCGCCACTTCTTTTTCAACCCGGCCGCACTACGTCCTGGAGGCCGAGAGGCTGCCCTAATGGCGAATTTGCGCACGCCTTTGTACGACTGGCACCTCGCCCACAGGGCGCGGATGGTCCCGTTCGGCGGCTGGGACATGCCCGTGCAGTACGTCGGCGTCATGCACGAGCACAAGGCCGTGCGCAGTGGGGCCGGGCTGTTCGACGTCTCGCACATGGCCCGCCTCAATTTCGCGGGCACGCAGGCGCTCGATTTGATTCAGAAGGTCTGGACGAACAATGCCGCGACGATGAAGGACTTTCAGGTGCGCTATGGCCTCGTCTGCAACGAGGCCGGCGGATGCCTGGACGACATTCTCGTCTATCGCTGGCCGTACGGCTGGGCGATGGTTGTGAACGCGTCGAACCGCGAGAAGATCGTCGGCTGGCTGAATGAGCACAAGGGTTCGATCGATGTACAGATCGAGGATCAGACGACCGAGACGGCGATGCTCGCGGTCCAGGGGCCGAAGGCGGTGGCGACGTGTGCCGGCATGTTCGAGGCGGATGCGTCGACGCTGAAGTATTACTTCGCGTTGCCGACGAAATATAAGGGAAAGAACTGCGTTGTCTCGCGGACCGGCTACACGGGCGAGGACGGTCTCGAGATCATGGTGTCGAAGTCGCAAGCGGTCGAGTTGGCTGATGACTTGGTTAACCGCGGCGCCGAGCCGTGCGGCCTTGGGTGCCGGGATACGCTGCGACTCGAAGCCGCGATGCCGCTCTATGGGCACGAATTGAATGAGACTATTAACCCGATCCAGGCCGGGCTCGGCTGGGCGGTGAAGGTCGACAAGGGCCCGTTCGTCGGCCACGATGCACTGGCGACCGCGATTGAAGATGTCGGTAAGGTGCCGCAGCGCGTCGGCCTGGAACTCGAAGGCAAGCGGGCGGCCCGTGAAGGGTGCCAGATTCTCGTGGGCAATTCGCCGATGGGGATCGTGACGAGCGGCAGCTATGCCCCGTGGCTGGAGAAGTCGATCGCGATGGGTTATGTGACGGCCAACGTCGCGGCCGTCGGCACGAACTTGATGGTCGACATCCGCGGCAGCCTGACGCCGGCGAAGGTGGTGGCGTTGCCATTTTATCAGAGGGCCAAGTAGGGGGTCAAGCGGCGCTTCGCCGCGCCGACCCACCATCGCGCTCTCGGTG
>DATANR010000427.1:0-5363 GCA_036266155.1 Gemmataceae bacterium
CGAGCGAACTGAATTCTCACGAATCCAGCTACGAAAACTACCGCAAGAAATCTTGCCGACTTCCGCTACGGGAACCTGAATCTCGCTCTAGTTTCTGACGCGCGGATCATTGCTCACGTAATACGACTTCCCGCCGCCGTACATGTACATCGCGGCGCCAACCGCCACGCACGCACCGCAGACCGCCAACGGCACCACCATGTTCGGTCGTTCGACGCCCGTATCGCTGATCGCCGGCCCGTCACGCCCTGGAGCCGTGGGATTCACCAACACGACCACACAAATGACGCCCGCAAGCAGCCCGACTAGGGCCAGGATTAGTCCGGTGAATTTCATGGTTTTGCTCCCTGGGAGTTCCGTGCTCTCGTAATTGCCAACCGAAAGCGTCGCATTCGGTGTGCCAGACCAAGCGCGCATGGTGGGCAAAGTCTTTCCGGTCGCTGAGTAATCGGCGTGCCACCCACCAGTTTGGCACCATGATTGCACTCTCCCCTCCACGCCCATTGCGGCGCAGACCTATATCACGGGCGTCGGCCACTGCTTGGTCTGATGCCGGGGATCATGTCCATGCCGCGCGAATCGAATCCACGCCGAGCCTTGGATCGCTCGTCCCATGTCCTGGCGGCCATCGCCGTCGTTTTCTTCATCGCGACCGCGTTGTACTGGGCGCGCGTTATTTTCATTCCGGTCGCGCTCGCGATCTACTTCGCGTTCATCTTGACGCCGTTGGTCATCTGGCTGCAGAAGCGGCACATTCCTCGTGTTGCCGCCGTCATGCTGGTGGTCATGGCCGCGTTCGTGAGTTTCACGACGGTCGGGGTCGTCGTCGGACGCCAGGTCATTCAGCTCACGCGTACGCTCCCGGATCACAGTGACAAAATCAAAGCCAAAGTGGCATTGATCAAGGACTGGGTGTCGGCCAACGAGGGCAGCCGCTTCGCGGAACTCGTGAACGACGTCTACGACTCCTTTGCGGACCGTCCGCGCAAGTCGACCACGACGGGCGACGGCACGGCTGTCGTCATCGAACCTCAACCCTCCTGGGTGTCGCACGCACAAGGACTTTTGAGCCCGGCGGCCGAGATCTTGGGCCAGGCTTTTTTCACGTTGATCTTGCTCGTTTTCATGCTGAATCGGCGAGAGGATCTCCGCAATCGTCTGATTCGTCTGCTCGGGCCGGGCCGCATGACGACCACCACCAAGGCCGTCGATGAAACCTCGCGGCGCGTGAGTCGATTTCTGCTCGTTCAGTTTCTGCTGAATAGCTCGTTTGGCCTGGTGATCACCGTGAGCCTGTGGATGATCGGCGTACCCTACCCGCCGATCTGGGGTTTTGTCGCTTTCTTGATGCGCTATGTTCCTTATGTCGGAACATGGATCGCCGTCATTCCGCCTACGCTGTTTACCTTTGCCGTCTCAGATTCCTCGGGGCCGCTCATCCTGGTGTTGGTCATCTTCATTGGTCTCGAGTTGTTGATTGGAAATGTCGCGGAACCGTTGCTGTACGGTCACAGCCTAGGCCTGTCGGAAGTCGCTCAACTGGTCGCGGCCGCCTTCTGGGCGCTCCTGTGGGGGCCGGTCGGGCTGATCCTTTCGGGGCCGTTGACCGTCTGCCTCCTCGTCCTCGGGAAATACGTCCCCCAACTCCGCTTCTTGAGTGTCCTGCTCGGCGACGAGCCCGTCTTGTCGCCACGCATCGCGTTCTACCAGCGCCTGGCGGCACGCGATCAGGATGAGGCGGCGGACATCATCGAAAAGGAACTCGCAGCGCGTCCGGTGGATCAAATCTGCGACGACATTCTCATCCCAGTCCTGGCGGCAGCCCGGGCGGACGTCAATGAGGGGCGCCTTGCCGATGACGATCTCCAATTCATTGCGACAGCCGTCCGCGAGATTGTTGAGGAGGCATTGGATGCGCCGTCGGATGAATCGGTCCCGGAAGTCGACCCGGTGCGTATCCTTTTGACGCCAGCCAAGGACGCCGTGGACTGGGCGGCAGCGGATGTCTTTGGCCAGACGATCAATCGCCACATGTGGGATGTCGAGTTGACACCGGCACGGATGCTAACCTCCGAGTTGATCGTACTCATCGAGAAAACACGACCAGCCGCAGTGGTAATCGCGGCACTTCCTCTGGGCGGCTTGACGCACACCCGTTACCTGTGCAAACGGTTGCACCAACGATTTCCCGAGTTGAAGCTGGTGGTCGGTCGATGGGCCGTGGACGGGGAAGATGCAGCCGGCTGGCTGCAACTGGGGAATGTCGGCGCCGACGTTGTCACCAATTCATTTGCCGAAACCAAGGCGTTCCTCGAGGGCTGGCGTGCCGTGCTCGCGGCCCCGGATCGGCCACGCAAAGCGGAGACGCGAACTTCGCAACTGGTTGGCACAGCATCTGCATGAAATCTCTCCGTCCGAACGAAGACCCATACCGCTGGAGGAATTTGCAATGGCAGACATCAAGGATCGGGTGAAGGGCGCCATCGATACGGGGGCCGACAAGGTCCGGAGCATGACCGATCAGGCTGCCGGCGCCGCCAAAGACGGCGCTGACCGGCTGGCAAACGGGCCAACGACCGGCGGCCCGTCGAGCTTCATTGACAAAGTGCAAGACAATGCTGAATCGGCATTGCACGCGGCGGGCGATTTCGCAAGCCACGCCCGCGACCGCATCGGCGACTATGCCGGCCAGGTCGGCCACAAGGTTCAGCACTGGGCCGAAGACGCCTACGATGCAGCCGGACATTACGCCAAAGACTTTGGCGGCGAAGTGACGGGCATCATTCGTCGCTATCCGGTGCAGGCGCTGTTGGTCGGCTTCGGAGTCGGCATGTTATTGGGCCGCGCCGTTCGCGTTTAAGCGAATCGCGTGCGAGCCCTCTCAAGGCCGGCGACTCAGACCTGAGTCGCCGGCCATTTTCGTTTTGGTCGGCGAACGATGACAAATGCCTGGGACGAATCGGCCTGATTGCGAACGAGCCCGTGTCGCAACCTGAGGATACGCCACGCACCGGCTTGCGATACAATGGATCAGTCCCCCACGATGTTCGAGTTGACTTGCATGTCCGCCGCAACGGCCGAGATCGCCGGGAAGGCCGAACGCTTGTTGGGAGTGATGCGCGCGCTCGGCGACCGCGTCGGTGTCGCGTTCAGCGGCGGGATTGACAGTACGGTGGTCGCCAAGGCCGCTCAACTGACCTTCGGCGACCGCGCCGTAGCCATCACTGCCGACAGCCCGAGCGTGGCACGGCGAGAATTGGCGGATGCACGTCGCCTGGCCGCCCTCATCGGCATCCGCCACGTCGTGATTGCCACCAACGAGTTCGCCAATCCCGATTATCAGCGGAACGACGGTTCACGCTGCTACCACTGCAAGAGCGAACTTTACGATCGAATTATCGCCGAGCAGGCGGCACTTGATGTGAGCGTCATTTGCAGCGGGGCGAACCTCGACGATCTGGGTGACTACCGGCCCGGTCTAGTCGCTGCCGCCGAACGGAACGTTCGGCATCCATTGCAGGAGGCTGGGTTCTCAAAGGCCGACGTGCGGGCCGTTGCCAAATTGTGGAACTTGCCGACATGGGATAAGCCGGCGTCTCCATGCCTTTCGAGTCGGGTGGCGCCGGGAATGACGGTGACCATCGAGCGAACGGCACGCATCGAAGCCGCCGAAAGTTACATCCGCGACCTGGGATTGCGCGATTGTCGCGTAAGATTGCACGAAGGCGAGCTGGCCCGCGTCGAAATACCTATATCCGAGTTTCCCCGGCTGGCGCTTCCGGTGGTTCGCGAGGGACTGAGCCGCCGGCTCCGCGAGTTGGGCTTTCGCTTTGTCACGCTCGATCTCGAAGGCTTGCGCAGCGGCAGTTTGAACGAACTCGTGAACCTGGAAGTCAAGGCACGATACCAGGAGCAAGCGAGACGCGTTTCTGGAGGTGTGCCATGACGCCGATGCCCGCGCCGCGTGCGCTCGATATGTTTTTTCTGGAAGCGCGGAGCAAGCTGCTCGATGTCGCCGCAACGCTCGATCGCCTCGATCGCGGCACGGGCTCGACAACGGCTGATTCGCGTGTCGAAAAGATCCGCCAGGCACTGCTCACCCTGCTAGAAACGGAACCGGGACGCGCCGAGCGCGTCCAACGGATTTTCTCCCTTAATTACGACCCGGACTGGCCGGTTCCGCAACCGCGCCTGTGAACCGCCAACGAGTCCTTACGCTCCATGTCCATCCCCGTGACCTGTCCGGAATGTCAGTCCCACTTCCACGTGGGCGACGAGTTTGCCGGCCAACCCGGTCGGTGCCCCGAGTGCGCTGCCGTCATCGAAGTCCCGAACCCGGCCGACGCAGCGAGCGATCCTGTCGACCGCGTCGATCCGCATCCGTACTGGACACCGCGCGGCGTCGAAGCGTTCGAGGAGTTGCCGCGTAAAACTCGTGAACCCCGGCCCGAGGAACGGCGCGATCCGATTCGCCAGGATCTCCGCGATCGATTGGAGCCGGGGCCACGGTTCGATGCGGCCGCGCGCGCGGCCAAATGGAAGGCCGTTTCCCACGGGCTTCGCAACCTGATGGTGGCGGTCACGCTGATCGCCGTCGACCAGGCGGTCGGTACAGCGTTTTTTCTGGCTGACGGGGTCAAAGAAGCGGCGCAACCAGGGAACTTCGGGCCCCGCGAAAAATCGCTCATCATTGGCCACGGCCTGATCGCGGCGTTGTGCATTGTGATGTGGATGTTGGGTCGGATCGGCTGTGCGCGCGTGCCGTACCTTCCGGCCCGAAGGCTCGCTCTGCCCGCGGGCATCATTGCCGGAATGACGGGCGTGAGCGGACTGATCGGATTTACGCTCTTCATTTTCGGCTTCGCCATGATCCAACAAGGGAACTTGGGGGGCGGCGGCCTGATGGCAGGTATGGGTCAATGTGCAATATTTCCAGCGATGTTTGGGTTTGTCGTCACCGAGATATTGGGAGTTTGGTCGCAGATACGCATCGCTGAGGGATTGCACGACGTCACTTTCGGTCGGACATCCAAGATCATGATGGTGGTGCTGGTTCTCTTGATGACTCTGTCGATCTGCGGCTCCTGTCTGCTGGCAATGTTGGTCGCCGCGGCGATGGAGAAGGCGAATCAGAAGCAATTGCAAAACCAGCAGCAACCGCCGCCGATCGTGCAGCCCGCGGACGATGCGGCGCCGCCAGGTGGTGAGAACAAGGCCACACCGCCCGAGAAGAAACCGATCGAAGACCGGCAACCGAAGAAGGAAGAGCCGAAGGCCAAGACCGCTCCTCCGGGCGAGGCCAGGCCGGCGGAGCCAAAGAAGAAACCGATCGAAGACCGGCAGCCAAAGAAGGAAGAACCGAA
>DATANR010000428.1:0-8527 GCA_036266155.1 Gemmataceae bacterium
CGGCGGGAACCCGCCGCATCATCGGCGGAGTGACGGGTTGGGTTCTGGTCGGCCGGCGGTGCCGCCCAGAACGGATCAATTGGCACGGAGCGCTACATTTCTCGGCCGGCAGGCGCTGCACTTCTCGTTCGGCGTTTACACCAAGCGATCAGCCTCGCCCGCCGGCCTTCAGTTGGGCACACCCAGAGGACCGCGTTTGATTGAAGGGCATATGCCTTCACTTTCTTCTTGATCTCGTCCTCACGCTCGGTCTCCATGTCCATTTCCCACGATCGGATCTTCGGGAACAACGTCACCACATCGGGCCTGGTGATGTCGTCGCCAACGCCGACGGACTCGATGTTCGTGGGCTTCTCAGCTTCAGGCCAATCGAGAGCCTTCATGAGCTTCGTGATCGCGTTGTCGTGTGCCGGGGCGTACATCTTGTAAAGGCTCACGACTTTCCGCGGTTCGCCGTTGAAGTCGCCCATCTGAATCCGTGTCTCGTAAATCTGGCGCCGGCGTTTCATCTTGCCGATGATCCGGGAGAGTGCCTTCGGGTTCGCGACAATGTCGGCCAAGTCGGACATGTCGCAGACCCACACGAGCCGCTTGCCCAGGTCTACAATTCGCCCGCGTCCAACCTGTCCGCTGCGCTTCCGGTCGAAGGTGGAGGAGGATTGTCCCATGACTGGCTCGGAGAGGATCCTTGGTACTCGGGGCGCTGTCGCATGATGTCGAGGGCGTCCGCCAGCTTCTTGTCTTCCAACCAAACGAGAGGATGGCGGCTGTGCTTGAGGTCGCCCCAAGGGCGGGGCAACATCGGCATTGGAAAGGGCTTGTCGGTCACCGCGTCGTGGCTCCGAATCACGACTTCGCCGACGCTCAGGTTGGTCAGCGTGTGTTCCCACTCGCGATCCTTGACCTGGGGCGTCTTGATGTGCTTCTTGATCTCGATTTGTTCCCGCTTCACCGGCCGGAGAATGAAGCCTCTCGTTGTCGAGGCGCCGAACCCGTTGGGGTTGACCGACTCCGTGTTGCTCTCGGTTTCAATGCGCAACCACTTGTTCGTGTCTTCCTCTTCCACCAGACGCTTGATCTCCTCCTCGTAGTGGACTTCCAGCGAGTCGTAGGACCGCTGGCTGAACATGCGGGCCAGATAGGTCGTGGCGTCGGGGTTCACTTGCTGGTGGACGAAAACGGTCGGACAGTTTCCGATCAGTTCTTCCATCACGCGCGGGTCCGCGGACCCTTTGGGGCTTTGAATCGCCGCCCGCAGGCTCACACGCCATTTGCGAAATTCGGCCGACCCGCGAGCCAAATGCATATTCAGGATGCCCCCGTGAAGGGGCTCATCGACGATGATTTCCAGGTCGCGGGTCAGCTTGCGGCTCCGGGCAAGCTGGATCGTGTTCTGGATGAGCAGATTGGCGTTGAGCGCGCTATCGACGCGGTTTAGGTTGCCCTCGCTCTCCCCGTCGTACATCAAGATGCCGCCGCGGTTGTAGAACGGCGCCATGTCGAGCGGGTTATCCCGGAACCGGGCGCGGAGTTGAGTGGACTCGGGGATGGGCTTCAGGCGGCGGTAGGCCGGGCCGCACAGCCGGTCCCAATCCTGCCCCAAGGGTTGCAGGCGGTGATACCGCTCAATCCGCTGGATGACATCCAACCGGGAACAACCGGCGATGAACTCGTACGCCGTCTGCCCCCTGACGAACACGTCGCAGAGCTTGGCCAGACTCGGGTTGCGACCTGGCTTCTGCCAAACAAAAATGTTGAACGCGTCGGTCAGCCCCTGCCGAATGTATTGCGTGCCCGTGGCGTCCATCTTCCCTTCGGGCGCCAAGACGAATGAAATCAGTTCCTCGACCAAATTGCGCTGTTCTGCTTCGTGCTGGTTCGGATTGGGATTCATGGACCGGACGATGCCGTAGGACGGCACGAATTCGGTGTCGGCGCCTTTGTCGTAGATGAAGGTCGGCTTCCCATCGATTGTGGTGTGGACGATGCCGAGCTTAACGGCCTGCTTCGCCGCCTTCTGCACGGTCGTACCGTGCATATCGACCCAGAGTTGGGCCTTGCGACGTTTGCCTTCGGGGCCGTTCAGTGGCAAGCGGAAGTTGGGAACACTTAGGGTGAGCAAGGTCTCACTCTTACCCGTTCCCGATGGCCCGAAGATAAGCTGGCTCTCGTTCATTTGGTGCCGGTCCGCTTGATGTCAGTGAAGTCCTTGATCACGGTCTCAATCCCATCGATTGCCAGTGCCACCTTGTCTTCCCCGTACTGCAGTTCTTTGGTGTCGCCATTTGTCAACTTGTTGCGGAACACGGTGTCGATGAACCGGACAGTGCGGAAGAACATCCGACTCGACTGCCGCCATCGTTTCGCAATTCCATCCAAGGCTTTTGCCGCAAACCGGTGGCCTGGCGGCGGCGGAATTCCTCGCGCACCAAGCACGCGTCTCAGCGCTGAAACTCGCGCAGTTCATTCGGTCGAGCCCATGATTTGGCGAAGCTTCTTTTCGTGACGCTCGACCTCAACGATCAAGTGGCCGTTGAGCAGATCGTCCGGCAAACCGCTCTTGCGGATGAGGGCAATGCGACGACGATGCTCGCCTTGTTCCATGTCGTAAAGTTCCTCAATGGTCGGCTTGTTCAACTCGGCTTGCAGTTCGGCTGACGCTTGCTGGCGTTCTTCCTCTTCCGCTTGCTGTTGCTGCTGAAACTCCAGCCAACGTTGTTGGGCGGCGGCCGTCGCGGCTGCAGTGTCCTCAATCTGCTTGGCAAGCTTGGTTTCGATCTCGTTCAATGCGAGTTGTTGCGCTTCCAGTTCTTTGGCCAGTGCGTAGGCCTTCGCCCTGGCCTTGTCGTCGATCTTCGTTCGCCGCCAGGCGAACAGCCGGCCGATCCCGCGCGATGTGCCGGCGATTGCGTCAATGGCCAACGTGGTTGCCAAGACCGCGCCGCCGGCCGTCGCGACCAAAGGGGTGTTGCAAATGCCCAAAGCAACCAAGCCCGCTTGGCCGATAGCCTTGCCGTCGGATTGCGGTCGCGTGACGACGCCTTTGACCAGTCGCGTGGTCAGACACGGCTTCTTTTTCTCGTCCTTCCGTTCGGAATCGCTCATGATGCCTTCCAGTGCGCAGCGGTAGGGTGGACTCACGGTGTGAGTGCGCAAGTGCTTGGAAAATAGGAGTTTGAGGAGTCCGTTCGCAACCGGGGATCCGTCAGCTACTAATAACAGTAGCTTGTGCTACTGTTATTAGTAACATGGAAAAACGTGCTGTCAATACGAGCTTTGGAAAACAGTGGGGACTATTCGTCTGATGGAGGCAGAGGTATAAACGCCAATTCATCGGGTCGCTTCTCCCGAACCAGCCTCAATGCTGGAAAGGTTGTGCGTCCGCCGTGGTAGGTCATTTTTCCATCAACCGTGTGCTCAAACACAAACGAACCGTCGCCCCGTCCCGGTTTGCACCGCAGACGAGCGGGATGGCCACATCCCTCCTTGGTACATGCAAAGGCTTGGGACAAGCGGCTAGCTGTCAATTGGATTTGTCCCGTGACCCGCTGGTTTGCTTCTAGCGACCCAAATGACCGCGACTCAATCGTCGTCAACCAGTCCTGAAAGCGGCGGATCATTGACAAATGCATCTGGTCAAGTTCCCAGTTCAGGCCCTCAAGGAGTTCAAGCGGTTCCCGCACGCCCGGCAATCTACGCTCCAGCCAGGCGTCGTGCAATGCACCGGCATACGCAAATGCGATGTGAAATCCGTCCGTACCAGAGAACATACCTGGAATTCTAACGCCCAGGTGTGAACGTATCGCCTCGTCCTCGGTTCCGGTGGACCCCGAGAAAGCGCTCAGTAGCGTCCTGACGATTACGGCATCGATTTTTTCACCAAGGAGATCGCTGTCCACCTTTTCCCAGGTCTGGGGAGTGACGGTAATCAGACAGTGCGGTTGGCTCACGACTTCGACTCTCGGCTCGACGCCGTCGATGAATAACGCACTACGGACTAACGCATTCAGGATCGTCGATACGGTGGCTACGTGCTCTGGACCCATGTTAACTTCGACCGGGGTCGGCGCCTCTGTCATCCGAGCGTCGAGATAACTTGGCGGCGGGTGTGTAGCGGAAAGAAGTCGGTAGTCGTACTGTCCAGCCGGGTTGGCGACGAAGGCGAGAGCCTTATCTCTCAACATCGAGTGTCGCCAGGGGTTGGGTACGTACGGAAAAGGGTTACCATAAGGCCACATAATACCTCCTTCGGACAGTTGATCGATTCTATCGAAAAAACCTCCAGCTCTGGGCGAGCTGAAGGTGAAGCCCTGGACAAGGCAGGGGAACACCGACCCGTGGGGCTGGGGCTAAAAGGCGAGGGGCTTTTCGTCGATCTTCACGTCCGTCCGTTGCAAAAGACACCAGTCGTAGGCTTTCTGCGTCAGGAACAACGAGACCAGTAGATCATGCAGGCGGTGAAGGCCGTTATCATGCCTGGTGTCTTGTTCATCCCGCCAGCTTCGTTTCGTGGTGACGCTGCACTACGTGAATTCGTTTCCGGATGTCCCAAGGATCAGGAGTGTGTGACCCTGGCTGCTTAGCGGCGCGAGGATTGGCGTCCGATTGCAAACCATGACGATGCGAGCGAAGCGTAACGCGATCATCGACTTTTGAAGGGCCGAGAAGGGCGCCTTGTACGTCCGAGAGGCGGACTGTCCGCAACCCGTTCGTAAAGCGTTGAGCCTGCAACTGTGCATTTCGTTCGGATGAGAACGGTCGGGCAACAACGGGCCATGGTCCAGTGGGTCGAGGCCATGGCACTGGTCGACGTTTATGCGCGGACGAGCGGACCCCTCATCGTCACTTGGTATTCCGGCCGTCCCATTCCCGGACCGTCCCGTCCCACGACGAGGTGAAGAGCAGGCCGCCGGGCAACATCACGCCTCGGTTCACCGCGGCCATGTGACTGCGCAGGATGAGCATCTCGGAACATCGCGCTGCGTCCCACACCTTGACCGTCCCGTCGTGGGACCCGGTGACCACCCGCCGACCGTCCGCCGAGAATAGGGTGACCGGGGCCACCTGGTTATGCGCCTCCGCGGCTTGAGCCAGGCGAGCGCTGGTGTCGAGGTCCCACACCTGGACCGTCGCCGGACCAAAGGTGCTGACGGCCAGGCGCCGGCCGTCGGGGCTGAACGCGACCGAGGTAGCTTGGGTCGCGTCGGTGGTTAGCGTTTGGACCACTTTCCCACTCTCTACCTTGATGACGGCCACCCGGCTTCCGTCGGGGCCTGACCCGCCGACCGCGGCCATCGTGCCATCCGGGGAAAACGCCAGGCACACAAGGTGGTGAAAATGACGGTACAGTTCCCTTGGCGCACTGGGGCGCTGCAGGTCCCACTCGAGAATCTGGCCCGTGTTGATCCCCGCGACGACCCGGCCGCTGTCCGTGAAGGCGACACTCGGGACGTCCCCCGAGGCACCGGTTAGAAGGGCGAGTTGATTCTGGTTGCGCCAGTCCCACACCTGGACGCCCTGACCCCGCGGGAGCCCCACGGCCAGCGACTTCCCATCGCGGGAGAGGGCGAGAGCCGATGGGGCCAGCTTCTTGACGCCCAGGGACAGGAAGGCGGCGGCCCGTCCCGCCGCCCGATCCCAAACGCACAGTCGCACGTCCTGCGGATGGGCGGCGTCGCCCGGGGCGGTGAAGATGACGATCCTGCCGTCCTCCGACACGACGAGGCCGAAAACGCCTTCCTTCCCCCCTTGTTGGATGATGTCGCCGCCCAAAGGGTGGGCGGTATCCCACGCCTCAACGCCTCGGCCTGTGCCGACGACGAGCGTCCCATCGGGGGCGAACGTGGGGGCCGGTAACTGCCCGACCGTGCGGACGCGGGCGACTTCATTCCCGGTCGCGACGTCGCGAATGACAACCGTCCCCCGCCCGCCCTGGTAGGCCAATCGAGAACCATCGCCGCTGATGCCGAACGGCTCGTACCGGCGGAGGTCGTCGGCCAGGACCAATGGTAACTGGCCGCCCCGCAGATCGTGGAGGAGGAGTTCGGCCCGGTCGGGCACCCGTGGGTCAACGTACGCACCAGTGACGAGTAGCGAGTCGTCGGGGCCCGTCAAGGCGACGGTCAATACCCCATGGAGCTCGCCGCCGCTGAACCGATGATGACCCGGCACGAGCCGAGGTTGTTCCTTCTTCGACAGGTTCCAGACCACCGCTCGGTCGCGGGTACCCATGGCCAGGCGTTGGCCGTCCGACGAGAATGCGAGCGACCGGATCTTCTCAAGAGACTGGTTTCCAAGCCCGGAGTCCCCCACCTTGCCTACCTGCTCGCGGAATATGGCATCCCCCGTGGCGGTGTCCCAGACGGCCAAGTTGAATCCGTCGGCACTACCCGCCGCCAAGCGTCCCCCGTCCCGCGACAGGGCCAAGATCGGGTACGACGGGAACTCCCAGTCCCGGATCCGGTGCCCCCGGTCCAGATCCCACAGCGTGATCCTGGGATCGTCCGCCGGGCGCACAGCGAGGAACTGGCCCGTCCGGTCAAACGCGACCGCAGCGCCGCGAGCGGCTTGTGGCTCGCACACGGCGAGCGGTTCGCCTATGGACTGGCGGGTCGCAAGGTGCACGACCCTGATCCGCCCGTCCGCCCCGAGGAAGCGGATGCGCTTCCCGTCTCGCAACAAGCCGAAAGCCAGGATGCCCCCGGCCTGGGCGGCAACCAGGGACTCGTCCTGCCCGCAGCGCCGCACCAGGTAGTGCCACTCCCAGCCCTGAAGGCGTTCCGGGCACGTCGCGAGGAGAGACACCGCCTTGTCCGCCCGGCCGTCCACCCATTCCCGGTCGGCGTCCCGCATCGTCAGGCGGTACGCAATGGCCTCGGCCTCCTCGCGGGACCGCTGCTCGTCCGCCGCCTGGCGTGTCGCGTGGTCCTCGGCGCGCCGGGCGGCGTCCGCCCGTCCGGACGCGAGGACCGCGAACGTCGTCGAGACTGCAAGGCCGGCGACCATCGTGACAACGACAGCGGCAACAAGCCACGCGATCGCGGTGTTACGGCGGGCCCATTTGAGCGCTCGCTCGATGCGGCCCGCAGGTCGTGCGAGGATCGGCCGTCCGCGTTGCCATCGCTCAAGGTCCTGGGCGAGTGCTGCTGCCGACTCATACCGGGCGGTCGGTACTTTTTCCAAGCACTTCAGGCAAATGGTTTGCAGGTCACCGGGGACGCCGGGTTGCAGCTGGTTAGGGGGGAGTGGGTCGGCGCCCCGCACCTGGTCGAGGACTGATAAGGTTGACGGCCCGCGGAAGGGCGGCCGGCCCGTGAGCAACTCATACAGTGTGGCACCGAGTCCGTACACGTCTGCCGCCGGAGTCAGGGCGGTCCATTCTCCCAGTGCCTGTTCCGGTGGCATGTACTCAGGGGTGCCCACCAGCACGCCAGCCTCGGTCAACCTTCCTTCCAGACCGCCTACCGGCCGAGCCAGTCCAAAGTCAGAAACCTTGGGCTCGCCGGCGCGGGTGATAAGGATATTTCCCGGCTTGAGGTCGCGATGAAGGATCCCAACCACATGGGCCGCATGCACAGCCTCGGCCACGAGTTGAATGAGCCGGGCGGCTTCGCTCGGAGGGAGTGGCCGACCATTCAGCCGCTGTGAAAGGGGCTCCCCGTCTACCCACTCCATGACGAGGAACGGGGCGGAGGAATCCAGGTCAGAGTCGTACAAACGCACGACGTGCGGGTGCTCGATGCTGGCCAGAGCTTTCACTTCCTGACGGAACCGGGCCACCCCGACCGGATTCCGCGCGAGGTTGCCCGTCAGCTGTTTGAGCGCGACCGTCCGGCCGCTTTGACGGTCGACGGCCTGGAAGACCGTTCCCATCCCTCCGTGGCCAATTTCGGTAACGATTTGGTAGCGACTCGCCGCTGCCGACAGAGCGGCCGTTCCAGTCCCCGCCGTCATCCGCAGAATGATCCCCAAATCGTCCTCGCCGCTCAACTGGTCCAGCCGATCCGCGCATTGACGGCAGCCACTCTCAAGATGCGCCGTCACCCGGTCGATGTCGGCGACGGGCAGGAGCCCCCAGTCGAAGGAACGCAGTTCGTCCTCGGTCAAGCAACCTGATGCGATCGGTTCATTCGTTCGCATCGTGACTTCGCCTCTACGACGGGGTACACTTCGCAGGTTCGGATCCACCTAGATATGACCGTACCGTGACACGATCCGCAAGGGGCTTTCATGTCGGACCGCTCAGACGCCCCGCCGGTAACTCACGGTTACGCAACCCGAGCGTCCCTCATCGCCCGCCTACAGGGATCAGACCCTACCGGTTGGGAGCGCCTCGTGGGCCTCTACCGGCCCCTCCTTTGGCACTGGGCCCGCCGGAGCGGTATGCGTGTAAACGCCGAACGAGAAGTGCAGCGCCTGCCGGCCGAGAAATGTAGCGCTCCGTGCCAATTGATCCGTTCTGGGCGGCACCGCCGGCCGACCAGAACCCAACCCGTCACTCCGCCGATGATGCGGCGGGTTCCCGCCG
>DATANR010000429.1:0-28277 GCA_036266155.1 Gemmataceae bacterium
TATTGCCGATGGGTCAGCGGTCCCGGCGGCGGAATCGTACTTCGGCGGCACCGTGCAAGCGGCGCCGGGGACGATTGAGCACTTGATTGGCTACGTGCTGCTGTTCAGTCTCGCCTTGGGCGTATCGGGCTGGACCGACTACGTGCGTCGCCGCCGCAAGGAACGATTTACGCTCGGGCCGGTCTTCGTCGCCGGGTTGATCGCATTCCTGCTCTGGCTCGGGTGGAACATCTTTATTCACTCCGATCAGCCGCCGGGTTACATGCTCGTGGCTCTTGCGGGAACAGCGGGTGTGGTGCAGATGGTCAGCCCGTGGACGCCGCCCCCACCGCCGCAACCGAAACGACGGCGGCTGGAGTACGCGTGAGCCCTTAGTCTTCCAAATACAATCGACCGCGAGGTCGCTACTCATGACACGATTTGAATCCACCGCCGTCCTCGCGATTGCCGCCCTGATCGGCGCTGCCTATTCGCCGGCCGTCGCGCAATACATAGTGATCGATGGCGCCAAGGGCGGCGAATCCCGGCCGGTCACACCCGAGGTGAAGGGACCGAACGGCAAGGTAAAGCCGGGTAAGGCGCCGAAGGCCCAGCCGATCGCGGAGCCCGAAAAGCCGGTCGAGCCAACCTTCACCGCGACGGGCGGCTTCGAAAGCACCCCGGAGAAAGCGCGCGAGAGCGCCCTCCGCGCAGCGGTTGACAAGTTCCGCGACTACCTGGCGGAACAGGAATCGCCGGTCCATCGCATGCCGAATCATCCGATGGATTTCGTCCGCACCATGCTGATTGAGAAACAGGAAAAGGTCGTGACGGAGGAAGCGTTCGTCAACGAGAAGACCGGCCAGACGGAAACGATGTACCGGATGACCGTGGCCGTCCATGTCACGCCGGAGAAGGTCCGCGAACTGCGCTCGCAAGAGCGATCGAGCGAGGCCCTGTGGATGCTGGCCGGCCTCGGCGGCCTGGCTGGTCTCGCGGCGTTGTTCTTTCGCCTCGACGCATGGACCAAGGGGTATCTGACGTCCTGGCTGGCGCTGGGCGCCGTTGGTGCGACGACGCTCTTGGCCGGTATCTGGTGGTGGGCGAAGTGAAATGAATGGGTAGGGCGGAGACCGCGCAGCGAGGGCGACGCCGTCATAACGGACACGGCGTCGCCCTCGCTGCGCTTCGGTCTCCGCCGCATGAACCATCCGCGCTATGCCGTCGCATTCCGCATAATCTCGCCCAATTGCTCCAGCGCCGCCGGCGTCTCCGGTCCGCCGGTGATTTCGGGCGGGCCGAATCGAATTCCCACCGGCGACCAAATTGAGAGTTTGCCGCGACGATACAGGAACATGCATTCGACCTTGCCGTGCCGGACGAACGCCACCTGACCAAAGCCGTCGACGCCGACTTCGCATCGGACCAGCTTGTAAACAGCGACGAATCGTGCCGACGAGCTGTTCTCCACCGACTGGGAAACCAGTCGATTGCGCGCCCGCTGTCCGAAGTCGCTGGCGGCGGTCGGCCCGTCGCTGATGCGTAACGGACCGGCGCCCCATTCGATCAGGCACCCACGGCTGCCGACGCTCATGCCCATGCAGTAGTTGCCGAGACGCACTTCCAAATTGGAGTGACACCGCCCTGGCGCGGTCACTAACGCGACGCCGCGGCCCATTGGATCCGTCACCGTCAATTCCCCGGTCCCCGTTTGGCGGACGAACAGGAGCCCGTCGCTCGACAACTTGGCCGCACCGATGCGGCAGGGCGGATATTCAGCCAGGGTCCGACCGTTGTCTTCCAGGTCGTGAATGCTCCAGACACGCGGCTTCTCCGCGAATAGAGCCAGCGTTCGGCCGGCGCCTTGCGCGACGGGTGCAAACGTGCGGAATCGTGGTCGGCCATCGCTGGTCGGCACAAACGAGACGACAGTCTTGTCAGCGACTATTCGAATGCGACCGGTCCCGGAGTCATGCACGACAAATGGCTGGTTTAAGCTGCTGTGGGGTTCTCCAGAAATTACCGGAATGGTCGGCCGCGAAACGGCCATGTTGCGCGCCTTCTCGACGGCCGTGTGCGCGCCGTGCGAGAACTCGGCCGCATGCCGGGGATCGGGATACAAGCTGCCAGTTCCCAAATCGATGCCGCGATGCACCGGGCCAGCCTTGACGGCAACCGCATGCAAGTTCGGGAAGCCAAACCACGTCGCGCCCAATTCGCCGCCGGTCGACATCACCGAGTGCAGCGTCGCCGTCCGCGTCGATAGATCGTAATGAACAACCGCGAGGCCATCGCCCAAGCGACCACACACAGCGAAGCCATTCGCCATGCCGAGGACCGCCTGTACGGTGCGCATCACCTGCCCATCCTTGCAGCCGCGTGGCAACACTTCCACCGCTCCGTCAGCCAAGGTCCAGGCATGGAGGAAGCCGCTCACCGTCGCGGCCAGGAGCACTTCAACTTCGAGGCGACCGTCGAACGCGAGGTCGGCGACGCGGTTGGTCAAGCCAAAGCGGAACGGGAACGGGATCGGCTCCACGTCGCCCGACCAGGGTACATAGAGCCCGTTCGCTGGCGTCGTCGACGGCGGTGGCTTTGGAGCGGGCTTCTTGAAATCAATCCGAAACCGGCTGATCGGAACGGCCCCGCCATCGCGGACGTGGACCAGTTCTACTTGACCCTCTTCCGTGACGGTTAGCGCAAAGAGTCGACAGCCATTCGCCAGAAATTTTGTCGCTCGGCGAACCTGCGGCTCCATGACCACGCGTGGGTGCGTGAGCAGCACAATATCGCGCTCGGGAGCGGACGGGTCGAACACTTCTTCGCTGAGAACGTGACCCGGATGCGCCGACAGATCACTGGCTTCGAGTGCTTCGCCAAACCGTTCAGCACTGCCCGCGGGCAGCGTGAATTTCTCCGTCGCCAAGCTGCCGAAGCGAACGGAGATGCTCAACTTTCGCCGCGTCGACAGCCGGGCGAACGCCAACACCGCCGCGCCAAGGGCAAGTCGCACCGGCCCCCAGGTAAGCACGCCCTGATCGACCACGAGCGCCAGATGTTCCTGCCGCCGCTCGTGCGGGTCCTCGCGGCGAAAGAAGAGGAGTTCGTTCTCGGCGAAGCGCCGCACGAAGTCGTCGGGATCGAGAGCGAGCTGGCTCGGCAGCAGCCGTGATGGATCGCCGCGATTCGTGACGTCCGCATAGCCGCCGATCGGCAACTTGGGTGGCGTGCGCTTGCGCGGCGGCAGACTCAAAGCGCTGACGAAATGGCGAACCAGCGGTACCGCGTCGCCGAGCCGCGATCGATCCTTGACGGCAGCGTCGAGAAACTCGGCCATCGTCGGTGGCCGGCGTTCCAGCTCCTCGGCAAGCGGCTCGGCCGCGTCGCTATCCGGTGCGACGCCGTGGCGCAACCAGTGGCGAACATCGTAATCCGACATCGGCCGCAGCCGGCTCGCGACCCGCTCGTGAAACTCACGTGCGGAAAGACTGGGCGTCTCCACATTGTCGTTGTGGTCGTGCAGGAACCCCAGCGACGGTGAGTGCGTCAGCCAGTGCGCCAGCGACTTGCCGCCGCCCGCGGGCACATGGACCGCCGGCGGGACATTCGAACACAGGTATCCGAACAGCGCTCCGGCATTCCGCGCCGGGCTATTCAGGCGGCGGAAGGAGTGAGCCACGGTCTTGAATCGATCGGGAATCGGACAGGCAGCCGGCGGATCGAGCGACAGCAGGGCCAGACATTCGACGACGTGCGCGAAATGCGGCACTGCTCGGAGTGCGGCAAACCCTTCGAGAAAAGCCGCAACCTGCGGAGCGAAGCGCCAGGTGCCCGTGTCGGTTTCCAGTGCCTCGCCATTGTTCGACCACCGCAGGCCGGACGGACCAAAGCCGGCGGGCACGGCGAAGTACTGAAGGTAGGGTCGAACGGACGGGTGCATGGATCCGAGTTATGATGCGCAAGGTGCGATTACATTCACCCTATCTGTTGGTGAGGAACATGTCACGTTTGCAAGGCATTCGAAAAGACTTGTGTTCTCATCACTCGCACGTGGGGGGATGACGCCCGGCCGGTGTGAACGTATTGATATCCCTGACTTGTAGTTGCGATGGCTGAATTGCCTCGCACTGGCCGTATCGCACTTTCGCATCTTGCCAATTTGGGATACCATCGCGTTCCTCGCCTAGAGTCGAGGTCCGAGTGCGACACGAGTTTGGTTGGTTGCCCCCCATGGAGCGCATGATGCGCCCGAGGCTGGACTCGCCGGGATCTCCGTTTCGATCTTAATCTCCATATTTCCAGGATGGCAAAAAATGCTGCACCTCATGACTCGCACGGCGACCCCCCGTCGGCACAATCGGCTGGCTCGCCGACTGAAACTCGAAACGCTGGAAGCGCACATCGCTCCGGCCGTGTTCACCGTAACCAACACCCTCGACGTCGGCCCTGGCAGCTTGCGTCAGGCGATCTTCGATGCCGCGATCAATGGCCAGGCTGACACGATCGACTTTGATTCGTCACTCGCCGGCAAGACTATCGTGCTCGCCAGCAACGACGTCAATACATCCTTTGGGCCGACCGGCCTCGTGATCAGCGCTGACGACATTACGATCGACGGATCAGGTGCGCCGGGCCTGGCGATCAGCGGCGGCAATGCTCGCCGCGATTTCGCGGTGGCGATCGATGGCACGTTGACGCTGCAGAACATCACCGTCACCGGCGGCCTCGCTCTCGGCGGCAACGGCGGCAACGCGACGGGCGATGCGGGCGGCGGCGGCGGCGGTGCGGGCCTCGGCGGCGCCGTGTTCAATGCCGGCACGCTCAACGTCATGGCCAGCACGCTATCCGGCAACCTGGCGCAGGGCGGCAACGGTGGCACCTGGTTGAGTGGTATTGCAAGCTATGGCGCTGGTGGCGGCGGCGGCGGCATGGGTGGGTCCGGCGGCAAGGGTTTCGCCAACAGTACGCCTCCAGGAAGCCACGGTGGCGGAGGCGGTGGAACCGCCGGTGCGGGCGGCGATGCCAACTTAGTAGTCGGCGGCGCCGGCGGAACTGGTGGATTGAACGGACAATTTGGCACCGGTCCCAATGCGGGTCTCGCAGCCGGCGCGGGCGGCGGCGGCGCCGGCGACGGTGACTACAGCGGAACCAATCAGCCACGGCCGGGCGGCAATGCCGGCTTCGGTGGCGGCGGCGGCGGAGCGTCCTTCAGCGACTTCTTTTCCATGGGTGGCGCCGGCGGCTTCGGCGGCGGTGGCGGCGGAGCGGCACCGTTTAATTCCGCGGAGGGCGGCACCGGCGGCTTTGGCGGCGGCGGTGGCGGCGGCTATACGCTGGGGGGAGCGAGCCTGTTCGCCGGCGGATATGGTTCAGTTTGGAACGCCGGCAACGGCAGCGGCGGCGGCGGCGGCGGCGGGTTTGGCGGCGCCATCTTCAACAATGGCGGCATGGTCTACATTCAGAACAGCACGCTCGCCTTCAACACGGCGGCCGGCGGGATCGGCACCGGCGCAAACCCCGGCTATGACGGCGCCGGAATCGGCGGCGCGATCTTCAATCGCAATGGCAATTTGACGATCCTCAATAGCACGATCAGCAGCAACTCGGCGGCTGATGTCGCTCGCGGCGTGTTCAACATCGGCGATGGCATCACGGCGACCGCCGAGATCGACAACACGATCCTCGGCCAGTCCGACACTGCCGCCATCGACTTCTACGCTTCGCAGATCAACGGGGGACTGAGCGCCACGGCCGGCGTCGGCAACCTGTTCAGCACCACCGCCGGCGGGACGTTCGGCGGCTCGTTTGTCATCGCCGATCCGCTGCTCGGAATTCTGGCCAAGAACGGCGGGCCGACGCGGACCATGGTGCCGGCGCTCGGCAGCCCGGCCATCGACGGCGGCGACAATGCGGCGGCGGCCAGCCTCTTCACCGATCAGACCGGCCTCTCCATTCGGAAGGCGGGCGGCACCGTCGACATCGGCTCTTTCGAGCCGCAAGCGCCGACCATCGGCAGCAACAGCACGACCTTTACTGTGGGTGTGCCGGGCAGCTTCATGGTCATCAACGGCGGCAATCCCACGCCAGCCCTGAGCGTGACGGCCGGGACGTTGCCGGCCGGCGTGACATTGACCAGCTCCGGGCTGCTGAGCGGCACGCCCGCCATCGCGGGCACGTTCAACTTCACGATCACGGCCACGAACAGCTTTACCTCGACGGCGCAAGCCTTTACGCTGACGGTCGACAAGGCCGGCACGGTTACGACGATGACCAGCTCACACACGTCGATCGTGTATGGCGAGGCAGTAGCGTTCACGGCCAAGGTCACTGCAGTCGCGCCGAGCACCGCAACGCCGACCGGCGTGGTCTCCTTCTTCGACCAGGGCGATCACCGCTTGCTCAGCACGCAGGTGCTGGTGAATGGTGAAGCGGCCTACTCCACGATGGACCTCTGGGCCGGCTTCCACGACATCGTCGCGTGTTTCGACTTCAACGGCACGAACGCGAACTTCGACTCCTCTGCCACGAGTGTGCCGCTGCAAGTGTTCAAGGCCGACTCGACCGTCGCCCTGTCGACCACGTTCAATCCGACCGTTGTCGGCTATGGCGGCGTGAAGCTGACCGCGACGGTGACGAGCACGGCCCCGAGCGTCGTCGTGCCGACCGGCGACATCACCTTCTACGACATCTCCCTGAACCAGCTCATCGACACGGTTAGCCTGTCGGGTGGTCAGGCGTCGCTGGTCACCTCCCACCTGAGTGCTGGCACGCACGACATCGTCGGCGTTCTGAACTTCTATGGCACGAACCCGAACTTCAACCTGTCGACCTCGAACGACCTGTTCCAGACGGTAAATCAAGCCACGACCACGGTGGCTCTGACAGGATCCGGTCCGATCGCTTATGGACAGCTCGAGACGCTCACGGCCAAGATCTCGGTCGATCCGATCGGTGGCGGCGTGCCAACCGGTACGGTGACCTTCCGCGACCAATTGACGGTCATCGGCACCGTGTCCGCCATCGATGGCGTGGCGGTGCTCAATCGGTCGACGTTCGATACCGGCGCGCACACGATCACCGCGACCTACAACGGCAGCAACGACTACGCCGCCAGCCCGACGTCCAACAGCTTCGGGTTTGGCGTCGCCCTGGCCCAGACGACCGTGACGCTCACGAGCGCCAATAGCCCGACAACCTACGGCGATGTGGCGACGTTCATCGCCACCGTCAACGTGACCGCGCCCGCTCTGGGCACGCCTGTCGGCACCGTGCAGTTCTTCGACTTCAGCGGCGGCGGTCCGATCGGCACTGTCGCCTTGTCTGGCGGCGTGGCGACGTTGAACATCTCGACGCTGACGCCGGGCACGCACCAAATCTTCGCGACCTACTCTGGCGCTCCCAACTTCGCATCCTCCGCGGCGGCGGCGCCGATCGACCATGTGGTCAACGGCCTCCCAACGCTTGGCGGCGTCCCCGGCTTTACTCAGATCAACGAACTGACGCTGCTGACCTTCACCGCCACGGTCGCCAATCCGAGCTCACCTGTGTTCAGCCTGGTCAACGCTCCAAGCGGGGCCGCGATCAATGCGGCCGGCGTGTTCACCTGGACGCCGACCGAGGCTCAGGGCCCGGCCACCTATGCATTCACCGTGCGCATCACCGACAACGGGACGATCGACGATCGGCCGATCACGGTGGTCGTCAACGAAGTGAATGTCGCGCCGGTCCTCGGCGCCACGCCGACCGGGCTCGTCACCGCGCCCGGCTCGCTGGTGACCTTCACGGCGACGGCCACGGATTCGGACATCCTCAACGGCAAAGGCAACACGCTCACCTACAGCCTGGTCGGCGCGCCGGCTGGTGCGGTCATCGATCCGGACACTGGCGTATTCACCTGGACGCCGAACGAGTCCAACCCGGTGGCCAACTACACGTTCAAGGTGAGAGTCACCGACGACGGCGTGCCGTCGCTAAGCGATTCGAAGACGGTGACGATCGGCGTCAAGATGGTCGCGCTCGTGAATGGCGACCTGCTCGTCGGCGGCACGGCCGGCAACGACACGATCGGCATCGGCCGCACGGTGAACCTGTCCTCGTTCACCGTCCGCCGCAACGGCGTCCTGCTGGCCACGGTGCCGACCGGCTCCGTAACCGGCAAGATCGTCGTCCATGGGCTCGCGGGCAACGACACGATCACCGTGAACGCGAAGATCACCCAGCCAACGTGGCTATTCGGTGAGGCCGGCAACGACAAGCTGACCGGCGGCGCCGGCAACGACCTCATGTCCGGCGGCGACGGCAACGACACGCTGGTCGACGTCAAGGGCATCAACGTGATGCTCGGCGGCCAGGGCATCGACAAGATCACCGGCGGCGGCGGCAACGACCTCATGGTCGCCGGCTCGACCGACTTCGATGCCGACCTGACGGCCTTGGCCAACATCCAGGCCGAATGGAACTCGGGCAGCCCGACCCGCATCGCCCACCTGAGCGGCTCGCCGGGCGGCCTCAACAACGGGACCTATCTGACCGCCGCCACGGTCCACGACGACCTCGTCATGGACACGCTGACCGGCAAGAAGAAGGGCAACGGCTGGTTCATCACGAACACGCTGGACAAGACCGACGGCACTGGCCCCGGCGACGCGGTGACGAAGCTGTGATGTTGATGGGGTTTGACAGAAACGCCTCCCCCGGCTCAATGAGCCGGGGGTATCAAGGCAGATATTTGCACTTCCACACAAGGCTCGAGGGAACGACGGCTTCGTTTGATCGCGATCGCCACGATGCCGCCGAACTGGGCGTCGCCAGAATTGAGAGATTGCCAACAGAGATTGCCAAACACATATAGGGGGTTGGCAATCTCTCCCCCCGAAAACCGCATTGAACTGATTGTGGCGCAATAAGATGCGCCCAAAAATCGCGACCCAAAATTCTAGCGCCAGGAGCCCCCCGATTTGACCGGCGGCGACGCAATTCGAACGCAGATTGTTGCGTCGAATGCAATGAAATGCAACGCATCGCGCCACGACCGGTGTACGGCTTCAAGCAAGACCCGACCACCGGCATTTCGTAAGCCAACAAAAGGGATTCGGCTCGACAAGACATTCTGTCTGACCGAGCTGCGTCCCCGTTGCTTGTCTCCCCGGACATCCGGGATTTTCGATAGAACCTCCGAATGCGGCGAAAATACCTGCTCGTCGTGACGGCGTTTGGCGAAGCGGCCACTGGACTGCTTTTGCTATTCCTGCCTTCGGTCGTATTCGAACTACTGCTTCACCCGAGTTCGATCGAGCCGGCCGGCCTATTCGTAGGCCGCATCGCCGGGGCGGCGCTCATTGCGATCGGTGTTGCCAGTTGGCTGGCGCGCAAGGACCGGGGGTGTCCGGCGCAGGTGGGAATATTGCTAGGCGTGTTGTTCTACGATGTGGTTGCGGCCGTCTTGCTTGCTTACGCCGGGCTGGCGTTGAACATGACTGGCGTTCTATTGTGGCCCGCTGTCGTGTTCCATGTCGCAATGGCAGGGTGGACCGCCGCGTGCGTCGGCGCAGTAGTCCTGATCGAGCCATAACCGAATCAGAATCCCTTCTTGAACAGCCGACTCACGCGGTCGTTGCTGAAGATCACGGTGATCGACTTGCTCTCGTCGCCCCAGCGGACGCCACGGACGCCGGTCAGGTCGGACATCTCCAGCTTCGGACCGGCGGCCTTGCCTTCGGCCGGCTTGGGCGCGAGGGCTTCGCGCATCATGGTCGTCAATTCGTCGGAAGTGATTTCCTTGCCGCCCTTGCCGAGCACGGCCTCCACGTCTTGAGATGTCATGCCGACCTTGAGGCGTGAGAACTTGCGTTCGTCCACGCCGCCACCGCAGCCGATCAGCAGGGGGAGCGCAATGAGTAGGCACAGGGTGGTCGGTCGGCGCATGGGCTCGCTCGCGTTCAATAGACGCCGACGGTGGTCGTGGCCGCGATCTCGTGGAAGGGCCGCACGCCGCTGACACCGTCCCACGGGAATTTCTCGTACGGCGGCTCGCGCTCGCCCTCGTCGCGCTCGGCGAAGCGGGGGACGAAGAATTCTTTCGTCAGCGTCGTCAGCAACACGCGGCCCGGTTGGCCGTACTCGACGAGCTTGTTGTAGTCGTTGAAGTCAACCACCTCGATCGCGGCCCGCGGCTGCGGCGCATAGTAAGTGATCTTATAGCCATCCTCGGGGCCGACGGGCTTCGAGCAGGCAAGGCCCATGAGTGTGTTGCCGTAGGTCGGCGTCATGTACACGCGGCCTTCGAACATTTCTTCCATCGCCTCGCGCGTAAACTGCGGCGTGAACTCGGTGCCACCGGAGAAGATGCCGGTGATGCCGGTGTCCGGGATGCTGCGTAAGGATCCTTCCGGTACCGGATGGCCTATTTCGCGGCGCTTCTGTTCGAGCTTGCCTTCGCGTAGGGCCTGATCGAGCGCGGCGAGCAGCTTCGGCGTCGTGAACATGCACTTGATCTTGTGCCCGGCAGCGAGCACGGTCAGAGCCTGATCGACGGCATGCTCGGCATAGAGCTTCGCTTCCTGCACCTTGCCGGCCTTGATGCACTTGACCACCCAGCGTGGATCGAGGTCGACGCAGAAACAGATGCCGCCACGGAACTGGGCCAGATGTTCGATCGCGAGCCTCAGACGCCGCGGGCCGGACGGTCCGAGCATGAGCCAATGCGAACCGCGAGGGAAGAACTCGTCGGGCAAGGTCGCCGACATTTGTTCGTAGTCGGTCTTGTGGTCCTCGATGACGACACGCGTCTTCGGGATGCCGGTCGTGCCGCCGGTCTCAAAGACGTAGACGGGTTTCTTGCCGGCATAGGCCCGCGGGATCCATTGCGAGATGTCGGTATCCGGCGACGCGCGCAGCCAGTCGTCCTCGAAGAGCGGGAACTGCTTGAGGTCGGCAAACCCTTGCACGTCCTTGAGCGGATTGAACTTGTAGGTCTTGGCCTTCTCGAGCCAGAACGGCGTACCGGTGTCCGGCGAGAAGTGCCATTGAACGACTTCGCGAACCTGCTTGTCGAGCGCCTCGCGGGCGGCTTGGGCTTTTGAGGAAGGAGACGAGTCGCTCACGGAGGACCTCAAGGAGACGAAGGCGAGCCAACGGATGTGAGGTTATTTTTACGCGGCGAGTGCGAGTTGGGTAGGACGGTGACCGATGTCAAACAGTGTCGTCGGCTCGGCGTTGCCAGATGGTCGGGTTACGACTCTGTGGAACCAACGCTCGCCGAACATCCGGCGGATAAATAACCTGATGTGCTTGAGGAGATTTTTTCAACGAGGCGATTCGGCCGCGAACGGCGGTTCGAAACTGTCTGCCAAGCCCGCGGCGTATAGCCTCGTAGTCTTTGTGAGCGTCGTCCAATTCTGACGCAGCCTCGGGTTGAATACTGACCGTGCGCCTCATCCCTGTTCTCGCGCGATCATTTTGGCTTCTACCTCCTCCCACGAAACACCGCGGCCTGGATCTGCATCCGCCAATGCAATTCGGCGTTCGAGTTCCGCGCGCTGTTCGGGCGATAACTCAAACTCGTCGTCGTCGACTTCTGAATCTTCAGAGATCCCTTCCAAAACGCGCTGAACGAAATCAATCCGCTCCGGAACTGGTAGCTGGTTAATCTCAACCAGCGTGGCTTCGAGGTCCATCGTTTCCTCCACAATCGAAAGCGGCGGTAAGGGCTGTCGCACCTTACCGCCGCTCATTGTACCAGCACATCCAGCCCCGCGTCACTTCGGGTTAATCGCGTAAAGCGTCTTCTCGGTCATCACGAACAACACGCCGTTCGCCATCGCCGGCGTGCTGCGGATCGGTTCGCTGACCTCGACTTGCTGGAGCAGGTACTTCGCCTTCACTTTTTCGCGCACGCCGGTCGCCGCTTCGTCATAGGCGTCGCGGGCCTCCTTGCGCACGTCGCTCTCGTCCTTGCCGGCAGCCTTCGCCTTCTTCTCGGCCACCACGGCCGCGGCCGAGCCGACGGCGATCTCGTCGAGCACTTCCGGGTTCTTGTCGTGCTTGAAGAAGAACAGGTCGCCGTCCTCGTTCGCGAGCAGGACCTTGCCGTCGACGTAATAGCACGAACCCCAGATGTTCGACTTCGTGTCCCATTGCCAGAACTTTTTGCCTGTCTTCGCATCCAGGCATTGCACATAGCCCGCCAGTTCGCCGATGTAAAGGATGTCGTCGACGATGCACGCTGAACTCATGGTCCGGCTGAAGATGTTGTCGCGCTTCGAGTAGGGCCGAGTGTCGGTTCCGCCGTAGTGCCAGACCATGCCACTGTTCGGGTTCACCTTTGTCGCGGGCGGGAACTTACTGCTGTCGGTCACCAGCTCCGACGAGATGTCGCCTTCTTTGCCGGCGGGGTCGATGCACCAGAAGTGGCCGACGCCTTCGAGATGCTCGGGGTCCTGGCCAGTGCCGATGTAGATCTTCTCCTTGTAAATGACCGGCGTGCCGATGAAGTCGCTCTTGGTCCCCTTGGCGCCGAGTTCGTATTTGGCGCTCTTCGGGTTCGCATCGAACTTCCAAATCATTTTGCCGGTCTCGGGCTCGAGGCCGTACAGATAGCCGTCGCCGCCCGGGAAGATGACCTGGGCCTTGCCACCAAATACGCCATAGCAAGGGTTCGACCACTGGCCATGCATAATGGCTCGGCCGGGCAGGTTGCTTTTCCAGATCAGCTTGCCGCTCTTTTTGCTCATGCAGATGAAGCTCGGCGCCTCGGGGGCCGGAATGTTGATGTGGTTCTCGTCGACACCATTGGCTGTGATGACGAAGAGCAGGTCGCCCACAATGAGCGGCGAGCAGCAGGTCATGTTGTGCGGGAAGACCTTGATCTCGTCCATCATGCTGTACGACCAGATCACGTCGGCATCAGTCGGCGTCTTGTACTTCTCGTTCTGGAAGCCATCGTTCTGACCTTCGACCTTGTTCGCGTTCAGGCACACGACTTCGCAGCGGTTCGAGCAATAGTAAATGCGGCCACCATCGAAGATCGGCGTCGAGCAGAGCCCCTCGTGCGGCCAATCGTGGACCTGGCCGCTGTCGAGCTTGTCGTGGATCATCTGCCAGTGGAACTTGCCGTCCTTCTCGTCAAAGCACATGAGGACGCCTTTGTCGAGCGGCGGCCCGTCGGGGTTGTCGTCGGTCGGCTTGCCGCGATCGCGCTTGTTGCGCGGATTGTCGTTGTTGGTGCCGACGAACACCTTGCCGCCGGCAATGGTCGGGCCGCCATAAGCCCGGCTTCCCAGAGTAACCTTCCACTTCACTCGGCTGCCCAATATGTGAACCTTCTCGTCGTCCGGGCTCGTGGGGAATTCGTGCGACAAGCTGACCGGATTCAGGTTGACGAAGTTGCGTTCGGGACTGTTGCCGAACATGTAATGGTCGCCCTTGCCGACGCCATTCGAGCCGGCCGTCGGAGCAGTGGAGACCGACTTGGGTTCGTCGGCCACAACGCGGGCCGGCGACGGCTGCAGCGCGACGATCAGGGTCGTCGCCGCGATCGCGATTCCGGCGACCACGCAAAGTCGAGATCGAAAGCACATATTGAAGGTCCTCGTCGAATTTGTCTTGTAGGACAGGTTTCCAACCTGTCCAGCCTCTCGGGACAGGTTGGAAACCTGTCCTACTTTTTGTTCGGGGTCACCACCACGTTATCGTAAAAGATCTCCGAGCCTGGAGCGCCAGCCTCGGCATTGGTCACGTAGCCATACAGAGCCGCCGCCCCTTCGCGATTCGGCAGCGGGTCCTTGTACTCGATCGTCCACTTCTCGGGCTCCGGCTTGGTCCGGTCCCAAACCTTACCTTTCACGACTGCTTCCTTCTCACCGACTTCGACCGTCAACTTCATGCGATACCAAACGCCTGATTCATACTTGAAGGGAACACCCACGTCGATGCGCGGCAACGCCTCCCATGAAATGACCCGCACGCTCTGTTGGCCCTTCTCATCGGACTTGCCGTCGAGATACATCGTGTAACGGTTGGCCATCACGCCCGCGTCGGGCAGCTTTTCCTTTTGAATCACGCCCTTGATGTCCGCTTCGATCGTGTAGCCGGTCGAATTCGGGGCGGTGATATATGCATAGGCGCGCGCGACGGGCGGCCGCGGGTTCGTGTTGACCTTGAACAACACTTTCTTGCCGCCATCTTCTACGACGGTGTACTTGCCCTGCGTATTCACCCAGCCGCCCGGCACAGCCCCAACGGGCACCATGGCGAAGTCTTGCTTGTAGGGAATCTGCGGCATCACGCGAACGCGGGCCGTGGCGGTCAAGTTGCCGACTTTGGCCATGACGACGCCGTTCTGCGCTGGCTTCTTGGCGTTAACCGTGATCTTGCCCGTTGCCGCGTCGATCGTGGCATCCAGGGCTGGCGGACCACCCGCCGTCTTGGGCGCGGGCTCGGCTTTCTTCTCAGGCGGCGCCTCCTTGGCTTCCGTCCCTTCCTTGGCCTTTGGCGGGCCAGACGCTTCCTTCTTCGGAACGACCGGCACGGGCAGCGACCATTCGGCCTTGAGCATCGCGTCCGGGATCAGCACGCCGTCGGCCGTGTAGGCGCGCAACTTGAACTCGACCGAATCGCCCGGCTTGACAGCGATGTCCGCCGGGAAAAGCTGAATTTGAGCCGGTGTCGCGCCCGCCGCGACCGGGTTCTCCGCGTTCTTGGATGCGGGCACTTCGCCGGCTTTGCCATCCTTGGTGCCGATGCAGAACGACTCGTCGCGTGTGCCGAAATAAACGCGCCCGTTGGCAATTGCCGGCGTGCTGTTCACTTCCACTTGCCCTTCGCCTTCGGGAGGCGGCGGGGCCTTGAACTGAACGACATGCGCCTTCTCGGGCGCCTTCTTGCCTTCGAGCTTGATGATGACGAACTTCGCGTTCACTTCGCTGATAAAGATCTTGTTGTCCGCGACCACGGGTGAGCCGCGCGTCGTGGTGCCGAAGTTGTACTTCCAGATGAACTTGTTCGTTTTCTTGGCGCCGCCGGTCGGCTCCTTGAAGATGTCGAAACAATAGAGCTTGCCGCCGTCGCTCGGAACGTAGAGATACTTGCCATCGGTCGCCGGGCTGGCGAGACCAAAGCGGGTGCCGTCGCTGAACTGCCAAACGACCTCCGGCTTGCCCTCTTTGATCTTCGTCCCATCGAGGCAGATTACTCTGCCGATGTCGCCGCCATCTGGGTTCTCTTCGCCATGAGAACACAGAATGTAATTGCCGACAACGACGGGCGACGGATTGATGACGCCGGCGCCAAACTTGTAGCTCCAAACGCGCTTGCCGGTCCGCACCTGGAAGGCGTGCAAGCCACCGTCGGCGCTGCCAGTGATGATGACGCGCTGGCCACCCAGGTTGGCAACGACGGGATTGCTGTAGAACGTGCCGATCAAGTCGAATGGCGTCTCGCCCCACCAGGCGATTGCTCCGGTGTCCTTGTCAAAAGCGACAAGCCGGCCAGCTCCGCGAGCGAGACTACCCCACGACCCCTGGGCGATGGCGACGATAACGAGCCCCGAATCACAGACCGGCCCGGCGACGCGTCCGCCATACCCGGTGACACGACCGAATTCTTCGGTGAGTTGGTGTTCCCAAATCGTCTTGCCCGTATTACCGTCGAGGCACACGAAGAAGCCGCCCGAAGTGTGCGCGTAAATCTTCTTGGTTTCGGGGTCGGCGGTGAGCGGCGCCCAGCCGAGTCGGCTCGTCACGATGTCGGCGAGAAACACGTTGAACTGACGTGTCCAAACAACGGAGCCGTCCTTGGTGTTCATGCACACGACGCGTTCCGCCGTGTGGAGCTTTTCTGTTTCTGACTGCGGGCGCGGCACATCACCGACGGCCGCCGTGACGTACATCTTGTCGCCCATGATGATCGGCGTCGAGCGATAGCCGAGCGGCACTTTCCAGATCAGATTGTTCTTGCCCGCCTGGAATGGATCCCAAGTATCGGGCAGGCCGGTGTCGCGGGCATGCCCGGTTTCCTCGGGGCCGCGCCAGTGAATCCAGTCGCCGGCGACGGCCGTGCCGTCAAGCCCCAAGCCAGCGACAAGCGACAGAACGAGGGAACTGAGCCAATATCGTCGTGTCATGGAGAGCATCCTCGGAAAGAGGCCGACTGTAAATACTTGTCTAAACAAGTATCACCGTTTGTCAAGTACGCGTCGCGCCTTCATCTCGTACCGCGGCAACGATCCGACCGCGACGGCCGCTACTGGCACACGGAACAACAATTCATCGCGGATGGCACGGGCCACGACGTCGGCCAGTCCGCCGGTCACGGTTCCATCGCGTGGCTCGATCTCGACACACAGGTCGGCGAGCGGTCCGGAGCGGTCGACGACGATGCGGAACTCGGCAACCTCGGGAAACCGCCGCACGACCGCTTCGATCGCGGCCGGATACAGATTGTTGCCGCGAACGTGGAGCATGTCGTCCGTGCGTCCGAGGATGCCGCCTGGCAACTGCAATATTCCCGCGGCATCGCGCTGAACTTTCACCACGTCGCCGGTCCGGTAGCGGATCAACGGCGACCCCGTTCGACCCAGGTTGGTAAGCACTAACTCACCCACGGCGCCTGGCGCCGCGATTCTCGTGCCATCGGGCTCCAGAACCTCGGCCACAAAGTGATCGTCGAGCACAACCAGGCTGCCTGGTCGATCAGTCGTCTCCGCGGCGACCGGCCCCAACTCCGTCATCCCGTAGTGGTCGATGACGCGGGCGCCCCAGACGGCCTCGATTCGTGCCCGCGTTGCCGGGATGCTGCCGCCCGGTTCGCCCGCGACAATGACAAGCCGCACCGGTGAGCCGGCCAGATCGATTCCCTCCTCGGCCGCCAATTCCGCCAGATGCAAGGCATATGTCGGCGTCGCACAAACGACTGTTGCCCGATGTTCCAACAAGAAACGCAAACGAGCCGTACTGGTGAGCCCGCCGCCGGGCAGGACCAGAAAACCTTCGCGGGCCGCCGCCTCGAACGCCGTCCAGAAGCCCAGGAACGGACCAAATGAGAACGGGAAGAAGAACACATCTCCTGGCCGCAAACCCAATCCGGAGAAAATCCGGTGCCAACAGCCGAGCAACCATTCCCAAGATTCCGGTGTATCGAGCCACCGCAATGGCCGGCCGGACGACGTTCCAGACGTTTGATGGAGCCGACAATAGCGTTCCGGCGGGTAGGTTCGATTGCTTCCATAAGGCGGGTGGTCAAGTTGATCGGAGACCAACTCGGCCTTGGTCGTGAATGGGACGGAGTTCAGGTCACGGCCGTCCCAGCCGGCGAGCTTGCGCGCGTAGAACGGATTGCCGGATGCCACCTCGGCGAGCAGCGCTCGAACCCGTTGCTCGCGCGGGTCGCCGGTTGCAATCATGACCCACCGTGACTACTTTCCGGACACGTCGTAGCACCAAATAAAATTCTGATCGCGCACGAACAAGTGGCCGTGGGCGACTACGGGATGCGCCCAGACACCGCCAGATTTGGCCCGGGCCTCGTCCCACTTCGGCAACGTGAATCGGCCGTCTTCTTTCCAGAGGTCCGGCGATGGCGTGACCTTGATCACGACGGCCGGCTCGCGCTTCTGCTGCGTCTCGGCCACACAATACAGCGAGCCGTCCGCATAAACGGCCGAGCCCTTGTCGAATTTGAAGGTCGAGACGGGTTCCGGACCATCCGTCTTGTCGGACTTCAAGAAGTCCAGGCACACCCATTTGCCGCCGCCGTCGCTATGCCCATAGATAAACTCGCCGACGCGGATGACGCCGCCGTGATGGTTCGAGATCGCCTTGTTGGCATACACCTTCTTCGACTTGGTCGAATCGCCTTCCGTCGTCAACTTGATCAGGCCACAGCCGGCGCCATAGTTGGAGGTCATGAACACGTGGTCCTTGTAGAAGATGGGTGTCGGAATCGTGGCGACGCCGTTGACGGCCACCTTTTCACTCCAGAGCTTCTTGCCATCTTTGGCCCGAATGCCGTAGACGCCGCCTTGGGTGGCCGTCACGTATTGCTGGACGCCGCCGACCTCAATCTTGATGATCGATACATATTCTGCCGCGTCGGTGAAATCCGTCGAACGCCACACCGGTTCGCCCGTCTTCTTGTTCAAAGCGGCCATCGCTCCATCCGGTCCGCCGGGCGTGCAGATGAGCCGATCGCCGTCGATCAGGACCGACTCGGCATATCCCCAACCGCCACGCTTGCCCTTGAAGTCCTTGCCATAGTTCTTCGCCCAAACCGTCTTGCCCGTATCGGCTTCCAGACACACCAGATCGCCGTTGGCGCCGACGGCATACAGTTTGTCGCCATCAATAGTGGGTGTGCCGCGTGGACCACCACCCCAGGGATCGTTCTTGAAATAGCTGCCGATCTTGGTTCGCCACTTCTCCTTGCCCGTCGTATTGTTGATCGCCAGGACGAACTCCTGATTGCCGTTCTTGTCGTCTTCCGACCCCATTGTGAAGAGCATGTCACCAACGATGGAGAAGCAGGAATAGCCGAGGCCCGCCTTGTCGAATTCCCAGAGCAGTTTTGGCCCGTCTTTCGGCCAGGCTTTGAGAAGCCCTGTTTCTTGAGAGACGCCATCTCGATTGAGGCCGCGCCATTGCGGCCAGTCCAGGCCCGAGTCGTTTGGGGCGACAATCGACAGCGCCAGCACGGCAAGTTGAATCGACGACATGGGACCTCAAAAAAGATTTTCGGGACCACAAAGCAAGGCGGTGCAAACCGGCGGGAGAGACCTATCTGGTAGACGGCCCGAAGGTTCGGGCTATTCGCAAGGTCAGTATAGATTGGTCGCGCGGCAGGACAAGAAACGCGCGCCCCGGGGTGCTGTGGACAATGCGTCGCCGACTCGTTACCCTGTTGAACTGGCACGGGATGTGGAGGTTTCGTGAAGGGGGCCGCGAAGTGCCGATTTGGCTCTTCCGGGACTGAACGAAACGCCGAAGACGGCCTACATCTCGTTGCCAGCGACCGTCCGAATAACCTCTCAAACCCAGAGATGAACCATGACGGTGACTCTCACGCATGAACAAAGCCGCCAACTGACCGAAGCGGCCAAGCCCTATAGCTATGCGGTTGATCCAGCCTCGCGGCGACGCTATGTCCTGCTCGGGACGGACGTTTTCGAGCGTTTGCGCATGATGGTCGGTGAAGCAAGCCTGCAAGATGTGCTGACACCGGCCTGGAGTGAAGGGGCCGGATCCTTCGAGTAAACGCGAGTTCAGCGGACGTGCCGGACCATCTCCGGCGCGAACTTGCGAACAGTGCCAGCGGCTGACGCCACGCTCAAGCCGGCGAAGCTGAGTGAGGTCAGCTGGCCACGCACTTCAGTCGCGTCCATCAATTCGATCGTTACGTCCCGGCCCGTCAAGCCGAGCCGGTCAAGCCAGCGTGCCTCCAGGGAAGACGTTTCGCCGCTGCTTAGCCTTTCGTACTCCGTATCCAGGTTGTCGATCAAAATGCTCGCGATCTCCTTCAAGTCGAATCGTCGGCCCGCCGCCATCGACAAAGAGGTTGCTTGAGTCAGTCCCAACTTGGCGAAGTCGTCGGGCGACTGATTAATGTTGAGTCCGATACCAACAACGAAGTACGGCTCGGCATTCGGAGCAGCCACACCGCCTTCGATAAGAATGCCGCAAACTTTCTTGCCGTCGATCAAGACGTCGTTTGGCCACTTGATGCGCGATTGTCGACCGGTCACTTGAAAGATGGTGTCTGCAACCACGGTGGCTGCGAACGCGGTCAGCACCACGGGTCGGCGTAAGACCGGCGGCGGAAACAAGAGCGTTGAGAGGAGAACGTTGACGCCCGTCGGGCTTTCCCAGATACGACCGTGCTGGCCGCGACCGCGCGTCTGGATGTCGGCGGTGATCACTGTCCCCGCGTTCGCGGGATCATGAGCCAGCTCAGCGGCGCGCGAATTGGTACTGTCCGTCGCGTCCAGATGGATGTGCCGGCGACCGATGTGGCGGTGCGAATTCATCCCAGAAAAGTGTAGCGGCGCGCACGAGCAGAACGGACAGCGGAGTCAAACCGCTGCCCGTTCCGCGTTGGTCTTGATTGAGAACATCACGGGCCGATGGCGCCATTGAGCCGTTCGTAGGTCAACACGCTGGGCTGGTTGTTCATCCAGAACCGGTGCCATTCCTCGCGCGCCTGACGCAGGTCTTCGGACTGGTTCAGGAGCTGGGTACCGCGAATGTTGGGATCGCTGTCGTACTGGTTCAGCAACAGACAGCCGGTATTCGGGAGGACGGCGAACAGGGCCACCAACCCGATGATGAGTTTCCGTCGCATCTTGCGCATCCTTTCGGGCCGACGCCGATAGTCCGTGTGCCTGTCCGCGGACGGGCTCGCGGAGGTAGTCCCGTGCCGATACCATCGTCAAAACCGGCGTGCCGACTTGAACGAGAATGACGAGTAGACCGTTCGAATCGATGGACGCGCGTACGCCATTTGTTCCTGCACTTTGTGATCGGCGGGCGGTCCGGAGATGTTCACGTTGAATCGGTAAGATGCACAGGGGAGGCAAGACATGCGGTTGTTCGCCATCGCATTCTTAATTGCGTGCTGCGGGCCCACGTTTGGGCACGATTTGTGGCTGATTCCGCCCGAGAAGGCCGACACCGGTCGCACCCTTACGGTGCGCGCGCATTCGGGATCGGAATTCCCCGTGAGCGAACATGCTCCGGACCCGGCGAAGTTCGCACGTCGTATCGTCATCAGTCCCGAAGGCGAGTCGGCGCTCGATGCCGCGGGTATCGAAGCCGAGGCGGGATTGCTCGCGTTCCGGCCATCCAAGCCCGGCGTCTATGTCGTCGCGGTCGAGACTTCGCCGAAACTCATCACCCTCGAAGCGGACAAGTTCAACGCCTACCTCGTCGAGGACAGTTTGCCGCACATTTACGCCCTGCGATCCAAGGAAAAAAGTCTCGACCGGCCGGGGACCGAACGCTACTCCAAGTCGCCCAAAGCACTTGTCCGCGCTGGCGACGGCAAGGGAATCGACTTCGCCAAGCCCGTCGGCCTGCCGCTGGAGATCGTGCCGCTGAAAGACCCGTTCGAAAGGAAAGTCGGCGACACGTTGCCGGTCCGCGTCTTGTTTCAGGGAAAAGCGCTCGCCGATGCGCATCTGGGTTGGGCCACACCGGGTGACGGCGCGTTGCCGCGCGGCACGGTTCGAACGAATGCTGCGGGCGAGGCACTCATACCCATGGCGAAGGCAGGCCTCATGACGATCCGTCTCACACACATGACGCGGCCCAAGGCCAAAGATTACGAATGGGAATCATTCTGGACGACGCTCACCTGGTACGTTCCCAATTGATCGGAGCCCGTGATGACCCCTTCGCTGCGCAGGTTGATCCTGTTGACGGTGATCGCGACCGGATGCCGCGATTCCGACAAGCGCGTCGTCGTCTATTGCGCCCAGGACGAGGAATTCGCTGAGGGAGTGTTCGCGGATTTCAGCGCGGCCTCGACGCTAGCCGTGGCGCCCAAGTTCGACACGGAGGCCAACAAGTCCGTCAGCCTCGCTGCTGAACTCGAGCGCGAGACGAGCCGACCGCGCTGCGACGTTCACTGGAACAACGAAATCCTCGCGACGATCCGCTTAGCGCGACTCGGAGTGTACGAATCTTATGAGTCGCCTGGTGCCGCCGCATTTCCGGAATGGACAAAGGCGAAGGACCACACGTGGCAAGCCTTTGCGGCACGAGCACGCGTGCTGATCGTGAATACGAACCTCGTTCCCCTGGCCGATCGGCCGCGATCCATGCTGGATCTCACCGATCCCCACTGGAAAGGAAAGGTGGCCATCGCCAAACCGCAGTTCGGCACGACTGCCACGCAGGCAGCCTGTCTTTTCGAAGTGCTGGGCCAGGACGCGGCCAAAACGTTCTACCGCGGGCTAAAGGCAAACAATGTGCGCGTGGTTCCGGGCAATAAACAGGCGGCCGAGGGCGTTGCGAGCGGCGACTTTGCAATCGGCCTAACTGATTCCGACGATGCACTCATTGAGTTGAATGCCGGCAAGCCGGTGGCGATCGTGTTTCCAGATCCAGAAGGCCACCCGACGCACAACCGGATGGGCGTTCTTTACATCCCAAACACGGTAGCTGTGGTCAAGGGTTGCCCGAACCCGGCGGGTGCGAAACAACTCATCGACCATCTACTTCGACCGGAAACCGAAGCCAAACTGGCAGCGGGTGGTGGGTTCCAAATCCCGTTGAACCCGATCGTCAAAGCCGACATGCCGGCAGCCTTGCTGCCGCCGAGCAAGGTCAAGCCCATGGTCGTCGACTGGGATCACGCCGCCGATCTCTGGGATGAAACCCAGACATTTCTACGCGACGAATTTGCCCGCTAACCGACACGAAGCACGATCCGCGACACTTGCGGATAGGCGCGAATCCGAAGCGGCGCCTTGCACCCGAGGCCGCGGTTGACGTGCATGATCGTCGGTGGTTCGTGAAAGGTGCCCATGTCGTAGCGTCGGCTATATTTGCTCGGCACAAACATCGATCCAATCACCGGCACGCGAATCTGGCCGCCATGATTGTGCCCGGAGAGCATTAGCCGACAATTGTGTTTACGCGCCCAGCGAATGTTGTCCGGCGTGTGACTCACAAGCAGGCGGAATCCATTGGGACAGCCCGTCAAATCCGGTGGCGGTCGAAACCACGGGCCCTCGTGCCCGATGGCCACAAGTCGTTCGCCGCGCACATCGATCGTTTCCCACCGATTCCCGAGCACACGCATGCCGAGTCCGGCGAGACGCTGCCGAACCCCGGCCGCATCTTGCCACCAATCGTGATTCCCGAGGATCGCGAGCGCGGCCACGTTCCACTGGAGCGGCTTCAGCACCGGCTCGATCCACTCGAGGTACTGCGGGCCGTCGATGATGTCGCCGCTCAACACGAAGAGATCAGGCGTCGGCTCCCGCATGCAGCGGCCAATGACAAAATCGAAAAACTCCCGGGTCAACGAGCCATAGAAGTGCAAGTCGCTCAGATGCAGAATTGTGAGGCCGTCCCACGCCGCCGGCAGCCCCGGCACCTTCAGTGTGAGAGTCGCAAATTCAACGCGACAAAGGTCGTTGAAGCCGAGACTTGCCAGACCATGATGACGCCCTTCACCGATCGGCCGATGCCCGAGTTCCTTCTCGACGTCAATGCGTTCGCTTCGTTCTTCCAGCACCACTGCCGGTTGGCGCCGAAGGAGCCGCTTGATGGTCGCGATCAGAAATGCGCCGCCCGCCATCACACAGAGCCATGCGTATGCCGCTGGCGCGAGTTGAGCGCTGGATTCTAGCGCTTCACGGCCCAGCGTAATCAAATTGAATCCGACGAGCACCCCAAAGAGCGGCGGCCCGGCGACAAGCAGAATCCCCCAGAGACTCCGCATCAACTTCAACAGTATGCGATCGTATGGTTGCGAATATGCTGCGTTGATTGAGAGCATCAGCAGATAGCCATGCCCGATCGCGGCGAGGAGGAAAAGGGATATTGCGAGCACCGGCATCAAATACGGCCTCGCCAAACAGATGGACCGCGACGGCCATGGTAGACCGCCAGGATCGTTGCGACCTGACCCTGCTCGCGAAAAAGGACGTAATACGGGAACCGCTTTACCGGCGCGATCCGAGTTTTTTGCGGGCCCGGTCCAAACCGGCCTGGCATCAACGCGATTGCGTCAATCGTCTTGCCAACGCGACTGCGGAAGGTATCACCCAGGCCGAAAGACTGCGAATCATACCAAGCGGCCGCGGCGTCAATGTCAGCCTGCGCAAGTAAACTGACATCGACTTGGACGCTCATTTGCCGGCCTGCCAACGGGCCTTGACGACCTCCCACGGTTCAGTCGCGAGCGTTCCGGCTTCGAACGCAGCGATGCGGTGGCTGAGCTCAGTAAGTTGGCTGGGCGTGAAGGAACGATCCGACTCAACGAGTTCGCGAATTGCGCCAAGCACCGTCCCCCGGTCGATTGGGTCAAGAGCCTTGATTTCGCGTATCAGCGTTGGCACATCCATCTTCAACTCCGTCAAGATGCCGTCACAACTGGCTCCGGCTTCGCTGGAGCACTCGGGGCCGGCACGGTCAGAGCTTTGAACAGAACTGGTTCCTGGAATGGCTTGAACAGAATGGGAAGCCAGTAGCCATCCTGCCGAACATTGACCACCGTGTGCCCGCAGTCGTATTCGAAGCCCTGCGTGAGTATTACGCGGCCCAGCGGCACCGCTTTGACCAACGCCCGATAGGCCGCCGTGCCGCCCATGTCCTTGTGCTTGATCGAAACCAGCACGGCGTCATAAGTGCCGGCCTTTGCCATGGCGATCCCTTCGGCAGCGCTGGATGCTGTCTCCACCACGCAACCCTTGCGCTCAAGAATGACGTGGGCCGATCGGCGAATGCGTTCATCCGCGTCGATCACGAGGATGCGCATGCCGTCCAGCTTCGGATCGGCGGCGGCCGTGGCCGGCCGAGCGACGTCGCCGCCAATCTTCTTTACAGCCAGCTTGATTTTGCGCGCGTCGGTGAGGACGCGGCGAAGCAGCGTCACCGCCTCCGGTTTGTCGCCAAGCTGGTCGATCAGCCCGCTGGCGACGGCAAGCAGGCTGTCGGCGGGGAGGGCGATTTCCTTGTTGATGAGGTCGATCACTCCGAGGGCGGCAAACTGCTCTTGCGCGTTCAGTAGGTTCAGGGTGTGCAGGCTACGGGCGAGTTCGCGCGCGAACAATTCGGTGAATTGAAGGTCTTCCGGCCCAAACGCGTTCGGATCCGGGCTTTCCACATTAAATGTTCCGATCACCTCGTCCTGATAAATGATCGGCACCGTCATCGACGAGCGGGCGCCCACCGAACCTTCGATGAAATGGGGATCCTTGGTCGTGTCAGGGCACAAGTAGGGCTCACCGCGGGCTGCCACGAAGCCGGTCACGCCGTTGCCATCGGTTCGAGCGTACAACTCGCGGTTGGCGGCCTCGGCCGTCATCCCTTCTTCCATCAGCGGTACCAGCTTTCCCGTGCCCGGCTCGAGCATGCGGACTTCGACGACGTTGTACCGCAGGAGATTGTGAACGTAGCGCCGCACGTTCTGCTTGAGCAACTCGACCCGGCAGGCCACGTTCATCTCGGCCAGTTGGTCGGCATCCAAGGCGTCCAGATCCTGGCCCGCTTTATAGAGCGCGTTGAGCTTCTGCTGCCTTATGCACGTGGCGGTCACATCCTCGCACAAAGCAACCAACTCGACGACTTGGTCGTTCTCCCGCACCGGGCTAATGGTCACATCAAGGAAGGTATTGTTGACTTGGCGAATGCGGACAAAAGCCGGAGAACCAGCGAGTGCGGCATGAAAAGCATCGTCGGTCGGGCGAGCGTCGCCAGGTGTATCAAGCGCATCGAAGAATCGTTTGCCAATCGGGTCGCCTGCACACCACTTGCGAAATGCCTGATTCGCCCACCAGACTTTGAAATCGGCGCCAAGGACGGCAATCCCCTTGTCCAGCGCGCCGATGACCAGCTCGGCCCGCTGCAGGTGTTCATCCGGCCCGGCACCATTGGGGCCGATTTGCGAAGGGGTCGTCACGTGTCCGCCTTCCGTCTCGGGTGCCAGTTGCGAACCACGTCGACTCGTTCAGTCCAACCAAACGAATCCGGCGACGTGAGCGCCGACGCCGATTATGAGGATTCAGGGAATTATAACCGCGAACGCCCCGCTGAACAAGAAACCTGTTTGCTCATTGGGTCGTCCAGCCATGCACCAGCACGTCGTCGCCCACTCGTTGCACTTCCCATTCATGCAGCGTCATCGCTTCGCTCAGGTTCGCGATACCTATTCCGCCGGCCGCCGTTGGAGCATCGGAACCGCCAAATAGTTTCGGAGCAATGAACGCGTGAATCTCGTCAATCTCGGCGGCGTCTCGGAATCGACCCAACGTCTCGGCGCCCCCCTCGACCAAAATGTTGGTCATTCCGCGACGGCCCAATTCCGTCAAGACCGATTTGACGTTGAGTTCGGCCAGGCCGACGATTTCGGCGCCACGATTTTTCCAATCGGACAACTGTGTAACAACCGGCATCGCTGTAAAGACGACGGCCGGTGCTTCTTGAATCGTTTCCAGAAGCCGGCACGAAGTCGGCATGCCTTCGCCGGTCGCCGTCAGCACGACCCGCGTGGCCTTCCTCGGTCCCGGTGGTCGAGCCGTCAGAAGTGGGTCGTCGGCGAGCAGCGTACCCTTGCCGACGACGATCGCATCCATGCGGGCACGCAGTTCATGCACGTAAGCGCGGGCCGCTTCGCCGGTAATCCATTTAGACGCGCCTGTCCGCGTGGCAATCTTGCCGTCGAGGGTCATCGCCCATTTTCCATGAACCCATGGCCGGCCGGTGCGCAAGCGCTTGAGGTACGGCGCGTTCAACCGGCGAGCAGCGGCTTCGCTATTGCCGACCTCGACGACGATGCCAGCCTCGCGAAGATGTGAGGCGCCCTGCCCCGCGACCTGCGGGAACGGGTCGAGCATCGCGGCGACGACCCGGCGAATCCCCGCCCCGATCACGGCCTCCGTGCAGGGTGGGGTCTTACCGAAGTGGCAGCACGGTTCCAACGTGACGAACAGATCCGCCTCGCGGGCCGCCTCGCCCGCTTGACGCAGAGCATTGACCTCGGCATGCGCCTGGCCGAATCGTTCATGCCAGCCTTCGCCGACGACGACGCCGTCCCGAACCACCACCGCCCCCACCAGGGGATTGGGTTCGACCCATCCCCGGCCACGGGCGGCCAGTTCGAGGGCCCGGCTCATGTGCAATTGATCGGACATCGGAGTTTACTCAACACCGCCAGGGCGGACTTCTGTTATTCGTAGCGGAAGTCCGCTCTAAGCGCGCCGCAAGGCATTGGCCTTGGCTGCTTCCTTCATCACTGCCTGCCGCAGATCTTCGAGCATTTCCTCACGCGACATCTTCTGGTACTTCGCTGGATCAATCGGCGCTCCGACCGAGACCCCGATCGTTGCCTCGTTGGGCGGCATGAAGAGCGGCGCCAGCTTCGGCAACTTCATGTGCCGAGAAAACGCGGCATACGCTCCGGCGACGCCGACGGGAACGATCGGCGCCTGAACGCGCTTCACCAACAACGCGATGCCCGGCTTGAAAGGTTCGACGGATCCATCGTGAGTGCGCTCGCCCTCCGGGAACATGCCGACGCAGTGGCCGGCCGCGAGACCGTCGAGCGTCGCTTGCAGACCTTCACGCGAAAAACCTTTGTGATCGATTGGAATGGCGCGCAGGCTGGCCATCACCCAGGCGAGCAGCTTGTTTTTCTTGAGCGTCTGTCGATGAACAAAACGGACGTAGCGTGGAATGGCCAGGCCGACGAGGACTGGGTCGAGGAATGATTGGTGATTGGACAGCGCGAGGATCGGGCCGGTCCGCGGCACATGATGGGCGCCGGCCGTGCGCAGGTTCCACAGGGCGGTCGTCGTGTAGAAGCACGTGGTTTTGCCGAGGTCCCACCAGCGGTCCATCAACCAGGGCGGCATCGCCGCACCTCCGCCTCCAGGCGGTCGAGGACCTGTTCCGCGGTCAGCCCCGTTGTGTCGATGACGATCGCATTGTCGGGCCGCATCAACGGGCCGACGGCCCGCGTGGCATCGCGATGGTCGCGGATCCGGATGTCTTCGATCATCGCTTCCAAGGTTGTGTGCGAGCCGCGGGCACGCAGTTCCTCGAGCCGCCGGGCCGCGCGTGTTTCTACCGGGGCAGTCAGGAAGAATTTGCACGGCGAATCGGTAAAAACAACACTCCCCTGATCGCGCCCTTCGCACACCATGTCGCGCCCTTGGGCGACTTGCCGTTGCCACTGAACCAGGACGGCGCGGACGTGCGGTTCGACGGCGACACGACTCGACGCATCCGAAATGGAAGGATGCCGAATCGCATCCGAGACATCCACGCCGTTGAGCAAGACCTGGCCGGCGGGCATTTCGAGACGTGTGCGCGCTAAGAACTCAACAACGCGGCCGGCATTACAGAACGGCACGTCTGCCCGAGTGAGCGCGAGCGCCACGGCGCGGTACATGGCGCCGGTGTCGAGGTACTCGAAGCCGAGCCGCCGGGCCAGCCCGCGGGCAGCCGTCGACTTACCGGAGCCGGCGGGTCCGTCGATCGTGACGATCATATTTGCGGATGGGGCAGGCCTTACTTCTTCAATCCGTCGACTAATATACGGTCCGTGTTCTCGACAGTCAGCAACGCGAACAAGAAGAGCAG
>DATANR010000430.1:0-3291 GCA_036266155.1 Gemmataceae bacterium
GCCGCCGCCATTCTTCCACGACGGCGTCGACCTCACCGCGCTTCGGTCTCCGCCTGTTCGAGCCAACAGCGCCTCAATACGCCTGCGCGAACAACACGCGCCGCTGCGCTTCGGTCTCCGCCTGTTCGAGCCAACAGCGCCTCAATACGCCCGCGCGAACAACACGCGCCGCTCCGACGGCTTGCCCGTCACCATGCAGGTTCCCGCTTCCTTCGGACCGTCGAACGGCAGGCACCGGATCGTCGCTTTCGTCTCTTCCTGAATCTTGTCCTCGGTTTCCCGAGTGCCGTCCCAGTGGGCCCAAATGAAACCGGGTTGCTCGATCATCTGCTTGAATTCGTCGTAGCTGTTCGCGTCCTTCATGCTCGCGTCGCGGCACGTCTTGGCGCGATCGAAGAGGTTCTTCTGAATTGATCGCAGGAGCGCGTCGATTTGCTTCGGCGCGTCGGTCAGCGGCACGCCCATCGTCTTGCCTTCCTTGCCGGGGATGTCGCGACGGGCGAGCACGCAGGCGCTCTTCTCGATATCCTTCGGCCCAATCTCGACACGCACCGGCACGCCGCGCAATTCCCACTCGGCGAAGCGGTGGCCGGGCATGTTCTTCATGTCGTTGTCGATCTTCACATTCAAAGGCTGGTAGCCGAAGAAGTCGTCGCGCGGCAGCGCCCGCAGCTCGGCTGCCAGCTTCTCCGCGGCGGCGAGGCAGGGGGCTCGCTCGGCTTCACCTTTGCCGAGCGGACAGATGACGACATGCGTCGGGGCTAATCGAGGCGGGACGACCAGGCCGTTGTCGTCCGAATGCGTCATGATCAGGCCGCCGATCAGACGCGTGGAAGCGCCCCAGCTCGTCGCCCAGGCATACTCGCGCTTGCCGTCCTCCGCGGTGAACTGCACGTCGAAAGCCTTCGAAAAATTCTGCCCGAGGAAGTGGCTCGTGCCCGCCTGCAGGGCTTTGCCGTCCTGCATTAGCGCTTCGATGCACAAAGTGTACATCGCGCCGGGGAACTTCTGCCCGTCACTCTTCGGGCCGACGACGACCGGCATCGCCATCCATTCTTCCGCAAACTGGCGATAGACGTTGACCATTTGCAACGTCTCCGCCTCGGCCTCCTTCGCTGTCGCGTGTGCGGTGTGTCCCTCCTGCCAAAGGAATTCCGCGGTGCGCAGAAAGAGGCGTGTGCGCATCTCCCAGCGGACGACGTTGCACCACTGATTGATGAGCAGCGGCAGGTCGCGATAGCTTTGAATCCAGCCCTTGTAAGTGTTCCAGATGATCGTCTCGGAAGTCGGCCGAACGATCAGTTCCTCTTCGAGCTTGGCTTCGGGATCGACCTCGATCTTGCCGGCATTCGACTTGAGCCGATAGTGCGTGACAACGGCGCACTCCTTGGCAAACCCTTCTGCCATCTGCTCTTCCTTCTGGAAGAAGCTCTTGGGAATGAAGAGGGGGAAGTACGCGTTGACGTGGCCCGTCGCCTTGAACAGGCCGTCGATAGCCCGCTGCATGTTTTCCCAAAGCGCAAAACCGTTGGGCCGGATTACCATGCAGCCGCGCACGTCCGAGTTCTCCGCGAGTTCAGCTCGGCGAACGATATCGAGATACCACTGGCTGTAGTCGTCGGCGCGCGTGGTGATCTTCTTGTCGTCCTTGACGGCAGTCTGACTGCCTTTGCCTTTTTGCTCGGCCATCGTCGCGGCTCCGGGTCGTTCGAAAGATTCAGCGATTATAGAAGTGGGACACGAGGACGGTACCCGCCGTTCGGCTTTCAGACGTGGCAGCCTGATTCGTTCGCACCTGCCGTTCGGTTGCGGGGCTCGTCATCGGACTCAGTGCAATGACATCGACGCAAGTAGCGATCAATTGACGGGTTGCGAGTGTTGTTGTTTGGCGACTGAAAAATGAGAAATACGTTCAGGGGGGTGGCGCGGCGTGAACGAATCGAATTCACGGCGTGCAACGAAAATCAAATTGGTTGGAACTGTCGAAAACTGGTCGGTGAACGACCATCCTGGTTGTCGCGCGGCCAGCATTCACGATGTTCCCGGCGACAAGCAGTTTCAAATGCCCTGTTTTCCAGTCAGGAAACTGCGATTCAGCGAACTTGGGAATCGCGGCACAATGTGTGCTAAGCACAGTCCGACCGGTTACTCGTTTTCCCAACAGCGGGGGTCGAGGGCCGGGCGCGGACAGCGGTGGGCTGTGTCGGCCTGCCGTGAGGGTGGTCCTCGCCCGGCGCCTCTTCTCCCGTTGTTTTTTCTCATCGAAGCGCATTTCATCTGCGTGACAACGCCTGCAGTTCGCACGCACATTTCGTAGGACAGTTGAAAACGATCTCGTCGGAGGCGTCACCGTGCGCCGCTCTCTCCTGGCCGTCAGTGCCGTCCTCGGATTGGTTGCCGCTATCGATGCCGATGAGCCGCGGCCGGCCAAGCCGAACATCCTGCTCATTGTCGCCGACGACCTGGGCTATGCGGACATCGGCGTGCACGGCGGCAAGGAGGTGCCGACGCCGAACATCGATGCGTTGGCTGCCTCGGGAATTCGCTGCACGAGCGGCTACGTCTCGGCGCCGTATTGCAGTCCCTCGCGCGCAGGCATGTTGACGGGACGCTATCAAACGCGCTTCGGCCACGAGTTCAACCCACATGTTGGCCTCGAAAGCAAGCTCGGCCTGCCGCTCGAAGAACGAACGATCGCCGACTACCTCAAGACGGCGGGATACCGGACTGGGTTGATCGGCAAATGGCATCAGGGCTTCGGCAAGGAGCATCATCCGCAGGCACGCGGCTTCGACGACTACTATGGTTTTCTCGTCGGCGGCCACAACTACATCCTTCGCCAGGATGCGGAGCCGAAGTTCGGCTCGGCCTATTCATTCAACATGATCTACCGCGGCCGGGATTTACAAAAGGTCGACGGCTTCACGACGGAGGTTTTCACCGACGAAGCACTCGGCTTCATGACGCGCAACAAGGACCAGCCCTGGTTCCTGTATTTGGCCTACAACGCCGTCCACACGCCGCTCGAAATCTCGGACAAGGTCAAGGACCGCATCCCGGCATCCATCAAGGACCCGGCTCGTCGCGGCTATCTCTCTCTCCTGATCGGTTTGGACGATGCGATTGGACAACTGACGGCCCATTTGAAAGCGACGGGCACCGACAAGAACACGATGATCGTGTTCATCAGCGACAACGGCGGCTCCGGGGTGAAGCCGTTCCTGGCCTATAACACCGGCGTGAACCGGCCCCTGCGCGGCGACAAGGGACAAACGCTCGAAGGCGGCATCC